>PMLI01000056.1 GCA_003158835.1 Acidimicrobiaceae bacterium | reverse complement strand
GGCCCCAACGGGGCCGGCAAGTCCACCACGATGCGCATGATCCTCGGCCTGGACGCCCCGAGCGCGGGCTCAGTCCTCATCGACGGCAAGCCCTATGGCGAGCTGGCCGACCCGCTCCGCTCGGTCGGGGCACTGCTCGATGCCAAGGCCATTGTCGGCGGCCGCAGCGCCGCCAACCATCTCCGCTGGTTGGCCGACAGCAACGGTGTCCCTCGGCGCCGGGTGGGCGAAGTGCTTGACATCGTCGGCCTGGCCGACGTCGCCGGGAAGCGGGTGGGGACCTTCTCGCTCGGGATGAACCAGCGCCTGGGCATCGCCGCCGCCCTGCTCGGCGACCCCCACACGGTGATGTTCGACGAACCGATCAACGGCCTCGACCCCGACGGCATCTTGTGGATCCGCAACCTCATGAAGTCGCTCGCGGCCGAAGGCCGCACCGTGTTCCTCTCCAGCCACCTCATGAGCGAGATGGCCCAGACCGCTGACCATCTGCTTGTCATCGGCAGGGGCCGCATCATGGCCGATGCCAGCACCGCCGACTTCGTCAACGGGCACTCGGCCGCCACCGTCCGGGCCCGGGCCCTGGAGCCGAGAGAACTGGCCGACGCCTTAGCCCTCCGGGGCGCCACCGTCGAGTTCAGTACCGACGGCGCCCTGGTCGTTTCCGGCCTGGGCACGGCGGAGATCGGCGGAGTTGCGTCCGCCCACGGCATAACCCTCTACGAGCTCGCCGTCCAGGGAGCGTCGCTCGAAGAGGCGTTCTTCGACCTGACCCGAGATGAAACCGAATACCACGCCGGCCAGCTGGCCTCCGCCACGAAAGGAAATTGACATGACCGCTACCACCTACCCGAGCTCACCAGTGCCCTCGGCGCGGGCCACCTCCACCCGCCGGGCGCTCAAGGCGGAGTGGACCAAGCTCGCCACCCTTCCCTCGACGTGGCGCACGGTCGCCATGACCGTGGTGGCGGCCATCGGCTTTTCCGTCGTTGCGACCGCCGTCCAAGCCAGCTCATGGGCCACCATGAGCGCCCAGCAGCGCCAGGCGTTCGACCCGACCAGCACCTCGCTTACCGGGCTGTGGGTGGCGGTCGTCATCCTGGGTGCCCTCGGCGTGCGGTCCGTGGCCGCCGAGTACGCGACCGGGATGATCCGAGCCACCTTCACGGCCATGCCCGCCCGAGCGCTGGTGCTGGCGGCCAAGGCCGCCACTGCGGCCGCCTTTGTCTTCCCGCTGGCCCTGGTGTGCGATGTCGTCAGCTTCGAGCTCGGCCAGCGCATCCTCGCCGGCAAGCACATCCAGGTCGCACTCAGCCATCCCGGTACCCTTCAGGCCCTCATCTTCGGTGCCGTGGCCGCCAGCCTGGTCACCATTGTCGGGGTCGGGCTCGCCGGCGTCGTCCGCCACACCGCCGGGGCGGTCAGCGCCTTGGCGATGCTCATCCTCGGAGGAGCCATCCTCGGCCAGCTGGTCCCGGCCGGTCTGCGCCAGTACATCCCCGGCATCGCCGTCCAGGCCGCCGTCACCGTCCACCGCTCGGCCGGGCTGTTAAGGCCGAGCACGGCCCTCCTGGTCCTAGTCGTCTACGCCATCGTCGCCCTCGGGGCGGCATCAGTGCGTATGGCGCACCGCGACGCCTGAGCCGGCGACGTCCACAAGTCGGACCTCAACCCACGCCGCTATGGGGCAACTTGCGGCCTTCACAAACCTCAGTCCTCTGGCGCAGGCAATGGACAACGCCTTACCCGCCAGCGAATGTCCGCACTCAATTTATCGTTACTCCGCCCTGCGCGAGCTGCTGGGATCGACCAACGAATGTCGGTCTGTACTCCGGGGAGAAATTCAAGTACCTACCAAGAAAGAGACCACTAATGAGAACGAAGACTGACCAGGAGAACCAGGAAGGGCGCGCCCTCGACGTGCACATGAAGCCAATCCGGAACAGGCTGGCGGCCGCCGCGGCGACCTGCGCCTTGCTCGGCGCGGCCGGGACGCTGTCGTTCAGCGCCACTAGCGCCTCAGCCAGCCCACCCGGCCAGAACAGTGCTGCGTTAGGGGCGGCGCTGCGCGATGACCTAAGCCGCTACCTGACCGACCGGCGCACCGCTGAGCATATTTCCGCGGTGTCGCTGCGAGTCACCTTCCCCGGCTCCAGGCCACCCATCAGCCTGGCCACCGGGACCACGCGCTACGACGGCGGGCCGCCGGTACCGGCCGGGGCGCTCTGGCAGATCGGCAGCAACACCAAGGCCTTCACCTCGGTGATCCTTCTTCAGCTCGAAGCCGAGGGCAAGCTGTCCATCAGCGACCGGATCGGCACATGGCTGCCGCAGTACCCGGCCTGGCGCCACATCACGGTCCGCCAGCTACTCGACATGACCAGCCGCATCCCGGACTACCTTTACCAGCCGGCCTTCGCCACCGCATTCGCGGCGAACCAGGACACCCGCTTCACCGCCGCCCGCCTGGTCTCCTATGTCGCCGGCCTCCCCCTCGGGCCCGCCGGGTACCACTACACCAACACCGATTACATCCTGGCGCAGATGATCATTCAGAAGGTCACCGACGACTCCTACGCCGACCAGCTCACGAAACGGATCGTTACGCCACTGCGGCTGCCCACCACGTGCCTGGCGCCCTACACCTGTCCCGCGGCCGACGCCGGCCGGGTGCCGGCCGGGTACTTCTACATTGCCGGCGGCCCGCCGTCGCTGATCGGCAAGGCCATGTCACCCCTCGGCTTGACCTGGGCCCAGGCCGCCGGCGGGATTGTCAGCTCACTGGCCGATATGACCACCTGGGACCGCGACCTGTACCAGGGGCGGCTCCTGCCTGCCCGCCAGCAGCACCAGCTGGAGTCCCTGGTGTCCCAGGCCACCGGCAAGCCCATCCTCCGCACCACCCTCGCTAACCCGCTCGGCTACGGCCTCGGCGTCGCGCAGGGAACCTTCCCCGGCCAGACCGGCAACTTCTGGTACTACGAAGGCCAGGCCTTCGGCGCCCGGGTCCTGCAGATGTACTTCCCCCGCTCCGGCACGATCATCGCGCTCGCGGTCAATAGCTCGACCGACAACGACCACCTGAGCGACCTAGCCGGATCGGTCTACCAGACCCTGCAGGAAGCAGGCGCAGCCAGCACCGGCTGATTTTCTCTGCAAGGACCGCGGGTACCGACCACATCACACGACTTGGCCGGTACCCGCGGTCCGGAAATCCCCGCGCCGGTCGGGTCTGCGCACAGGTCGAACGTGGCCCTGTCCGAGGTCCCCATGCCAACTGACGTGCAGGAAGTGCGGTACCTCACCCGACCCTGGGGCCGTATCGCCTATGAGGTGACTGGAGCCGGGCCTCTGGTCGTGCTCGTCCCCGGAATGGGCGACCTGCGTAGCACGTACCGGTTGTCGCCACGTTCATAGCGGGCGCCAGCCGTTAGCTCAGCCCGTTGTTCTGGGCGCCGGCTGTCCTAGTCGACGCCCAGGCGGGCGTCGCCCGACTAGGCGCGGGACCACCGATTATGCGCTCGGTGTGCCCGCGGCAGTCCGTGGCAGCCTTGCGCACCAATTATCCGTTTATGTTCCCGCTCTAGTCCGAGCTCGCTGTCAGTCCATATGCACACGGACAATCAGCGGTTAGTCATCTGTTCGACTTCCGTTGGGTAACGGTCGCCCAGGATGTGGATCTGGGACACCGCGCGGTCGAGTTCGGCGAGATCGTGCCTAGTCAGCTGGATGGCGGCGGCGCGAAGGTTCTCCTGCAGCCGGTCCAGCTTGGTGGTCCCCGGGATAGGCACTATCCACGGCCGCTGGACGAGGAGCCAGGCCAGTACAAGCTGGGCGGGTGTCGCGCCCTTCTGCTCGCCTATCGCTCGGAGCAGTTCGACAAGCGCTTGGTTCGCCTTGCGCGCCTCGACGGTAAAGCGGGGCAGGCTGTTGCGGTTATCCCCGCTGTCGAACCTGGTGTTCTGGTCGATCGCGCCGGTGAGGAACCCACGCCCCAACGGGCTGTATGGCACGAACCCGATGCCCAGCTCCTCGCAGACGGGCAGTACCTCCTGCTCCGGGCGCCGCCACCACAGCGAGTACTCGCTCTGGACGGCGGCCACCGGCTGGACGGCGTGGGCACGGCGGATCGTCTGGCCGCTGGCCTCGCACAGGCCGAAGTACTGGACCTTGCCTTCCTCGATCAGGTCCTTGACCGCGCCGGCGACCTCCTCAATCGGCACGTCTGGATCGACCCGGTGCTGGTAGAGCAGATCGATCGTCTCGACGCCCAGGCGAGCGAGGGATGCGTCAGTGGTCTGCTTGATCAGCTCGGGCCGGCTGGAAAGGAGACGCTCGCCACTGGCATCGGCCTCCCCGAACTTGGTGGCGATGACGACCTGATCGCGGATGGGCGCGACCGCGTCCCCTAGGAGCTGCTCGTTCGTGAACGGGCCATAAACCTGCGCCGTGTCGAAAAAGGTCACGCCGAGGTCCACCGCCTTGCGGATCAGCGCCACCGCTGCGTCCCGTTCCATCGTGGTGCTGCGGTGGTAGCTCATACCCATGCACCCGAGCCCGAGCGCCGATACCTCCAAGCCGCTCGTCCCCAGCATCCGTCTGTCCAAGGCAAGTTCCATGTGTTTGATACAACCACGATCCACGCCGGCAAGGAAGACCGCGCCGCATAACGGTCCGATGCCGACGGCAACCCGATCGAGATCGCCGCCGTAGTCGTCTGGCAGGTCCGGGACACCGCAAAGACCATCTACGCCGTCGATGATTTCACCCGTTTCGTGGCCATCCAGACCGAGACGGCCGTCCGGCACACGGCGTCGAGCTATCCCTATGACAGTCGCGGCAGTGGCGCGCTCTCCCTGCGGGACAACGCCGAAGAGATAACCCAGCGGCTGTCGGCCGAGATCACGGACCGTGTCGGGCCCGCGGGGGTGACGATCATCGAGTCACGGCTCACCCGTCTGTCTTATGCCCCGGAGATCGCGCAAGCGATGCTGCGCCAGCAGCAGGCGAGCGCCGTAGTCGCCGCTCGCCAGCGGATCGTCGAAGGAGCAGTCGGCATGGTCGAGCTGGCCCTGCAGCGGCTCGAGGAAAGAGACGTCGTCGAGCTGGACGAGGAGCGCAAGGCGGC
>PMLI01000029.1 GCA_003158835.1 Acidimicrobiaceae bacterium | reverse complement strand
GCCACACGGCGGCCTACCGCATGGCCGAGGACCCCGCCCTTCCCTTGACGGATGTCCAGTTCGTGCTCGGGCACGCCCAGCTGACTACCACACAGGTCTATCTGACGCCACGCAAGGAAGACGTCATTCGCCGGGTCTTGGCCCACCATGCCGACCAGGTCCGCTTGGCTGCCGAGCGCCGCTGCCCGCCCCCGGCACCTGGTTACCGGCCCGAGAGCCTGGACGTGCTTTTCTCCAGGGGGACGAGGTGACGGCTATCCTCTCGGCGCGAGGGGCACCGGCGACCGACCTCACCGTCGCCAGCTCAACTGCCGTGCCAGGGCCGAGCGCGCCGCTCCAGCAGGTACTCGTTGCCCGCTTCCCGCCCCGTGAAGTTGCCCAGTCGTGGCCGGCTACGGCCTTCAGCCGTGCCCGGGTGCTGGAGCTGGCAACTTCTCCGTTGTTCAAGTTCGCGACTTCGCGCGTCGAGACCAACCGTCGCCTGGGGCTTCCCCTACTGCTCGACTGGCTGGAAGAGCAGCCTGGGCGGACCTGGCAGGAGCGCTGGCTCGCAAGCCAGGCCGATGCCGCCGGCGACGCCTGGGCCGCTGGGCCAGCCAAGTGGCTCGAAGGCCAGGACAAGCTCTCCAGGGCCCGCCTGGAGCAGATGACGAGCTCCCTTATGGTCCTGGTCGGTGCTGACGTCGTGCGGCCCTCGCTCTTCTGGCTACTTACGGGCGGCAAAAAACGAAAGCTCGCCCGCAACATGATCGCTGCCCGCGACGCCGAGGGCTTTGGCCGGTTCCGGCTGGTCTTCGACAAAGACCCCGCGCTCACAGGTGAGGCCAAGATGCACACGGTCTTCCGCTGCGCCGTCATTATCGCTGCCAAAGGCGGCAAGCTGTCCGATATCACCGTTGGAGACGTGCTGGAGCTCTTCGATTCCGAAGCTGCCGTTCGTTCCAAGGTGCCTTCGGGGCCGGCCACTTTCAAGGTGCTGAGGGAAATGGGGATTTTGGGCCCCGGGGTGCCCACCTTGCGCGAGGTGCGCAGCGTCGGCCAACGCAGTGTCGAAGAGCTCGTCGACCGCTACCCGGTCGCCAGCCGGCCGGTCAGGGACTTGATCGTCGAGTATTTCAAGGAGCGCCAGCCGGCTGTTGACTACGGGACGTTGCGGACGCATTGCTATGTCCTCGTGCGGTGTTTTTGGGCTGACATCGAAGCCCACCACCCCGGCATCGACAGCCTGAGGCTGCCGGCCGAGGTCGCCAGCGCCTGGAAACAACGGCTCCGCAACAAGAAGGTGACCGTGCGGGACCGGGCAGGAAAAAGCGCCGAGGTGAGCTCCGAGCGCCTCAGCTACCTCGAAACGCTCGCCACGGTGCGTGCTTTTTACCTCGACATCTCAGAATGGGCGCTGGAAGACCCTGCTCGCTGGGGCCCGTGGGTGGCCCCGTGCCCGGTGCGGCACGAGGAACTGAGCAGGCAAAAGGCGCTCCGTCGGCGCAAGGCGCGCATGGACGCCCGCACCCGTGAACGCCTCCCAGCCCTGCCAGCCCTCGTGCGTGCCACTGCCGAGTGGCGCAAGGACGCCGCAATGTTGCTCGAGGCGGGCAGGCAGGCGTGCCCAGGCGAAGAATTCAGCGTGGCGGGCCAGACCCTGGTGCGGTGCCCTTGCCCTAACGGGCTGATAGCCAACGTTTGGGCAACCGAGCCTGGCAGCACCAACCGGAGGCTCTTGAACCGAGAAGACGACCACGCTTTTTGGGCCTGGGCCGTGATAGAGGTCCTCCGGCTCACCGGTGTCCGGGTCGAAGAGCTCCTCGAGCTGAGCCACTACAGCCTGGTCGAGTACCGCCTGCCGACGACAGGAGAGCTTGTCCCGCTGTTGCAGGTCGCCCCCTCCAAGACCGATACCGAGCGCCTGCTCGTCGTGAGCCCCGAACTGGCCGACGTGTTGAGCGCCATCATCTGCCGGGTGCGGGGCGACAGCGGCGCTGTCCCCCTGGTGCGGGCGCGCGACTACCACGAGCACATCTGGCTGCCACCGTCGCCACTGTTGTTCCAGCGCCGTCGCGGGCCAGAGCGCTGTGAGCTCGGCATTGGCCTTGTCGGCAACCTGCTGGACGAGGCCCTGGCGCGCGCCGGGCTGAAAGGCCAAGACGGCGAGCCCTTGCACTGCACTCCTCACGACTTTCGTCGGATGTTCATCACGGACGCCGTCTTGAGCGGCCTACCGCCTCACATTGCCCAGGTAATAGCGGGCCACCACGACATCAACGTCACGATGGGCTATAAGGCCGTTTACCCTGAAGAAGCGCTGCAGGCTCACCTGGCCTTCCTCGCCCGGCGACGCGCCCTGCGCCCCACCGAGGAGTACCGGAACCCAACCGACGAGGAATGGCAAGCGTTCCTAGGGCATTTTGAGAGGCGCAAAGTATCCCTCGGGACATGTGGGCGGGCCTTTGGCACTCCCTGCATCCACGAGCACGCGTGCGTGCGCTGCTCGATGCTCTGGCCGTCCCCATCGCAGCGTGACCGGCTCGTCGAGATACGGGACAACCTCGTGGCTCGGATCGCCGAGGCCAAGCGCGAAGGTTGGTTTGGCGAGGTTGAGGGCCTAGAGGTCAGCCTGGCGGGCGCGGAGGACAAGCTGGCCCAACTCAACTTGCGAGCATCTGCACGATAGCTCAGTTGCCAAAACTGTTCAGATCTGCTCTCTTTTAAGTTAAGAGAACA
>PMLI01000488.1 GCA_003158835.1 Acidimicrobiaceae bacterium | reverse complement strand
GGGGCCAGCCGTGCCGGGGCGACAGTGGCCGTCTGCGTCGTACGGACACGATTTGCGGCCGCTTTGTGCACTACCGGACACGGGACAGGGCCGTTTTGGTATATACCTGCGATTATTTCGCATGTGTATCACAATTCGATTTGGTGACGGGCCCGGACCGCCCGNNAGTTGGTGACGGGGCCAGGCGGCGGCGGTGAGAGCGAGCCGGACCTCTGCGCAGGTCCGGATATCTCAGCCGGCGCTGATAGGACGGTTGGTCGTGAACAGCTGCCTCGTGCCGGCCGCGACACACTGGCTCGGGGAGGCACACGCGACGTTGTCCCGGAGCATCGAGTCCTGCACCGCAAAGCCTTTGGCGACCTTACTGGCCGACCAAGCCATGCCGCCGTCGGACGAGTACGCCGCCCTAGCCCCGACGATATAGCAACTTGGGCCGGGCGACGACGACAGGCAAACAATGTCACCGCCGGCTTTCTTGGGGCCCGTGGCCCGTAACCAGGTGGCTCCCCCATTGGCGGAGAACAGGAGCGTACTGCCCCAAGCCGCGCAGTCGACCTGGGCGCCGCTGGTCGCACAGGACACGTTGCCCCAGGGGCTGGGCAGGAGGGTGTGGGCGGGAAAGGCGCTGCTCGACCACGACTTGCCCCCGTCCACCGAGTACAGGGCAACATTCGCGGTAATGCCCTTATAGGTCTCCGAACCCAGGGCTGTGCACCGGACGTGAGCTTTGACCGCGACGCAGGACGCGGCGTTGAGCTCGCCCTCTCGCTGCGTCAGAGAGGACGGGGCCCAGATCATCCCCCCGTCGGTGGAGTACCAAATGGTGTCCACCGGTGTACCGGTGATGGTGTCGAACACATAACCCACTGCGACGCAGTCCATGTGCCCTTGGCTGAGCGCGCAGGCGACGTCCTGCGCCGCCAGATCGCCGAAGCTGGGGCTCTGGTGATAGGAAGAACTCGCCCAGCTCGCCCCGCCGTCCGTGCTGTACTCAGCTCCCTGACTGTTCGGCGCCCCCACGCAGTCGACGCGAAGGTTCAATTCGTAACAAGCCACCAACGGGGCCTGCCAGACGTCCTGGCCGACGGGAGCGGGAGGACTGGCCACGCTCCAAGTGGCACCGCCGTCCCCGGAAAAGTACGCGGCCTGTTCCGTGGGAGCGGCCCCGACTTCATCCGTAAGCATGGCCCACGCCGCGCAGTCGGTGCGCCCCTTCCCCGCGCCGGCACACGAGACCGACGCCATGTCGATGAAAAGGCCCCCCTGGACGCTCGGTACCGGAACGGCCTCCCAGGACGCACCGCGGTCGCGGGAGTACTCCGCCACGTTGAAATAGCGCTCGGCTACGCAGACGACCCCGACCAGCTTGGCGCAGCTCGACGCCGGCCCGATAGCCACGCAGTCCCCGCTCCCGCCGATGCAGGTAACGGCGGGCGCGGCCGAGAACACATGGGACGGCTGCGTTGCGAGGTACCACGTGGGTACGACGGGAAGTGCAGCCGCAGCTGCGCTCGGGCACGCCAAGCCGGCCGCGGCTGCGCTCATGACGAGCCCTGCACTTGCCACGATCGACCGGAGCGGACGGTGCCGCGCGGCGGCCCGGGACGTGCGCAGCCGACTAGTCATCCTGTCAGCCCTCCTGGGTTTTGCCGGCTTATCCTAACGGCTTCCCTGGGCCCTTTCGGCGACCGTCGGGCGCTTAAGACCTTGGGGCCTCAGCCCAGGGGGACTTCGCGCAGCCTGCCGGTTTCCACCTCGTAGACAAAGCCGCGGATGTTCTTGTGAGGCACGAACGGGCTGGCCTTGATACGCGCCGCCGTCTGCTTCACGTCGTCCTCGGCCTTGGGGAACGCTTCCAGGGCGAAGCTCGGCCGCAGGCCCGTGTCCGCCAGGATCTGGTCCTTCACGGCATCATCGCTGAAGGTCTCCATCCCGCAATCGGTGTGGTGGACCAGGATGACCTCCTCGGTCCCGAGCAACCGCTGGGAGATGACAAGGCTCCTCAGCGCATCGTCGGTGGCCACCCCGCCGGCGTTGCGGATCACATGGGCGTCGCCCTCTTGGAGGCCAAGGGCCTTGGCCGGGTCGAGGCGGGCGTCCATGCAGGCCAGGACGGCCACCTTCTTGGCCGGCGGCAGAGGCAGGCCCCCTTTGGCGAACCCTGCGACGTAACTTGCGTTATTGGCGATCAGCTCCGCGGTCGAACTCATTACGGCCTCCCTCTTCGCATATCTGAGTGTTCCCATCACATTACTGGAGAGTCCGGCCTTATGGTGGGGACGGCGCCCGGCCGGGCCCCTTGATGGCGGGAACCGAGCGCGCCCTCCCACGGTGCGGTCCGGCCGCCTTTCACGCGCTCCGGCCGGTGCCGGTTCCCCCACCTGGTAACCAGTGCCGCCCGGCCCCTGGCCGTACCCGCGGCAAGAACCGGCGTGCAGGAGGCGTCAGCCCCGGGTCATCGTGATTGTCCCGCTCCACGTCTGGTCGTGCGAGCAGGTCAGCCCGAGGCTCTGTTCCGAACAGTCGGAGGTCGTCGGGTAATTGAAGGCTCCCTTTTGGACCAGGACGATTATCTTGCCCGCATGGTGCAGCTCAGCCAGGGGGATCTGCGCCGTCGCCGCCAGGGGGTCCGTGGCGGAGGGTGTAGTCCCGTTCCCGGCGAAATAGAAGCCCTGGTCTTGCGGGTCAGCCGAGCTGCACTCCGCCTGCTCGTCTGCTCCGGCGATGAGGTCAAGGATGAGCACGTAGTTGGACCGGTGGGTACTGGAAGTCTTGCCGATCAGGGCGGCCGGGTTGTCCCCGTCCGTGCTTTGGTCGGCGTGGAAAGCGATCTCCTTGGAGCAGCTGGCGCTGTCGCCACAGCCCTTGCTCACGGTCCTTCTGTCGGACTCGTGCGTCGTGCCCGCGAGTATGCCGGTAGTGGGACCGGTTACGGCCGGAGACGCCAATTTCGCGTTGTGCCAGGTGACGCTCCACCTGAAGTCCGACTCCGTGGAGGACGTTTCGTTGTTGGTACAGGACCCGCTGCTCTCGTCGAGAGTGGCACTGCTGTGGAAAGTACCGGACCCGGTGAACTGGATGGTCCAGGTCGGGGTCGTCGTACCGGCAGCTTGATCAGCGCTCGCGCCGGCAGCCTGGGCGGAGCCGGCGACGAGCGTGGCTGCGCTCAACAGGGCCAGTAGCCACCTTCGCATTGGGGATACCTTTCTCGGGACCGTCCGGTGGTTGCTTGGCCCGGNNAACGATCGGTGCTCCTAACGATCGTGACCCCACCCCGAGCAGATGTCTATCCCGTGGAGGCCCGCGCCGCGCAAAGGGCGGCCTCCACAAATAGGAGGTCGGAAACCATGGTCCCGAGGCGTTGGTCCAGAGGGGCAAAGGGGTCGGGCGAGGAGGGTTCGGTGCTCCGAGCCGCGATCATGAGGTCGGGCAGTATGTGAACGGCGTGGCGCACGGGGGCCATCTCGGGTTCCACCCCCACCTGGCGCAGCTGCTCGATCGCCCGCGCTCCGCCCGCGCTCCGCCCACGTTGCCGTACCCGACGAAGGCCACCAGCTTGCGATTGAACTCGGGGAACACATGGTCCATGGCGTTCTTGAGCGCCGCCGGGTAGCCGTGGTTGTACTCCGCGGTCACAAAGACGAAGCCATCGGCGCGGTCGATAGCACGGCCGAGCCGAGCCGCAGCCTCGTTCGGGTAGTCGCGCCGGGAGCGGCGGGCGGGACGGCGGCCTCGTAGAAAGGCAACGGTGGTCCCGCAGGTCGAGGGCCTATTTCGCGCCCGTCCAGGTCGGGGCGCATTCGAGTTCGAGGTCAGCCCGGCGCTCGAGCCGGTCAACCAACCAGGCGCCCGGCTTGTCCGCGAACCGACCAGGCCGGGTGGTGCCCAGCGACCACCTGGATGACGGGCGGCATCAAGCCGGCGAGGGCGGGTTGGCCACCACTCGGCGGGCGCGCAACGTGAGGGTATAGCGGTCCTCTCCCGCCCGGACCAGCATGGCTTCGTCTACGCCGTAGATCTTGGCAAACTTGCGGACTGTCGCTTTGTCGGGATCGGCGGCTAGACCGGCCTCGGCGCGGATCTCGAGCGTGCGGAAGGGGTTTTGCGGGTCGATGACGAACAGGTCGCAATCGGGGTTGCGCCTCAGGTTCCTGTACTTCTGGCGGTCGGAGGTGATCGAGCCTTTCAGCTGGCCATCGTCATCGACGAAGTACCAGACGGCGGTCGACTGCGGGCGGCCGTGGGCGTCGATCGTCGTGAGCGTCGCCGTCAGAGGCGAACGAAGAAGGTCACGGTGGCTCTCGGGCACGGCACTGAGGATGTCCGGCGTGGCTGGGATGTCTGGCATTATGGCTCCTTCGGTAGTCGGCAGCCGCTGATCGGCGGGTCGTGCCCCGTACCCGGTATTCGGTGGTCGGTATTCGGTGGTCGGTATTCGGTGGTCGGT
>PMLI01000157.1 GCA_003158835.1 Acidimicrobiaceae bacterium | reverse complement strand
GTTGGCGGTGGCATTCCGTTCTTCCCCCGGCGCGAACGCCGGGTGGATCTCAAACTCGTCGAAACCCGCACCTTCAGCTCGAGAGTCGTCTACCTCCGCTACCGCGCGGCGCGCTAGCCGGCTCGTCCGCCGAGCCTTAGTGGTCCGTCGCGCGCCCCGTTCGCCACACCGTCGGCCGCCAACAACAGACCCCTGGCCCGCACAACGCATCGACGAGGAGACGACGGCGAGCGCGCCATGGGCCCCAGCTCCCCCGCTGCTCCCGCGTCACCCCCAACGGGGGAGCAGTCATCACGGGCATGCCACCGCCTTAGCCCACCATGCTATTTCAGCGACGTACCACTGGGTCATTTCACGCACAGGCAGAACGGGTGCCCTGCCGGGTCGAGGAAGACCCGGAAGGAGGTCCCGGTCTGGTGCTCGTGCTTGGTCGCGCCGAGACCGAGCACCGCCGCCTCGGCGGCGTCGAGGTCGTCGACGAGCACATCGAGGTGCATCTGCTGGGGCACCTCCTGAGCTGGCCACCTGGGCGGGGCATAGGCCTCCACCTGCTGGAAGGAAATGCACTGGCCGTACTCGGCGCGGACCTCGGCCCAGCCGTCGGAGATTTCGACCTTCCAGTCCAGCAGTGCGCCGTAGAAGGTCGCCAGGGCAGCTGGGTCGGGACAGTCGATGACGACGCTCGGAAAGCGTGCGATAGCCATGCCAGGCAGAGTAAGCGCGACTGCGGGCACTATGCGCCCGCGATGGCGCCTGACCGAGCCGGCGTAGCCGTGCCGGGCTGACGCTGCCCCAGGTACCCACCAACGGCTACCCCGTGCCCAATTAGCCCCGCGGAGCGCGGCCACCGAGCAGGTGGACCGGGTAGTCCCGAAGCGGGCCCAGGGTCACGGGCTTGCCCCTGGCCGGCCTGGGGCAGCGGGACGTACGTCGGTGCAGCTGGGCTAGAGCTGGTGCTCCGGTCAGGGCCGATGAGGGCCCGCTGCGCACCGCCGGGCAACGGAACGGTCCAGGCGTCGGGTACGTTCTGGGGAGCATGGCGACGGTGTACGAAGCCGCGGGCGGTGACGACGGCTTGCTCCGTCTGGCGGGTGCCTGGCATGCCTGTGTGATGGCGGACGAGGTGGTGAGCCACGCGTTCAGCCAGGGCTTTCACCCTGAGCACACCAAGCGCCTCGCCGCGTACTGGGCGGAGGCGCTTGGGGGGCCGACGACGTACTCGGCCGCCTACAACGACGAGACGTCCGTGGTACGGATGCACAGCGGCAACGGCCCTCACGAGGAGATGGACCGTCGAGCGATCGCCTGTTTCCATCAGGCATTGACCGATGTCGGCGATGTTCGCGACGACCGCGTCACGCTCGTGAGCCGCCTTGACGACGCCGTTCTGCACGTCGATGACGATGAGCGCGGTGTTCGGCCTGTCCTCGAGTGTGGTCATGGTCTTCCCTTACCCGCTCTGGGCTCCTTGTGCCTAGGCGTGGCCCATAAATGGACGACATGGGTCACGGTTGTTGTCCCGAGACGTACACGGCTGTCATCCCAGCGACCGATGCGCGAACACCTCCCGGTCGCTACGGTCGAGTGTCGTGGCACCCGTTCACTCGCCCGGAGGGCCCCGAAGACGTCGGATCGCCCACGGCCTGACCGAGCACCAGTGGGTCGCGCTCGACGTGATGGCTGCGCTCCTTGGCCTGTTGGTCGCGGTCGCCTACCTCCGTGACCCGCGCCTTGGCGGGACCCACGACCGCCCGGCTGACATCGTCCTGGCACTGGTCGCAGGTGCCCCGGTCGCGCTGCGAAGGCCGTTCCCGCTGCCGGCATTTGTGGTAACCACTGTGGCCATTGCCGCACTGATCGCCTCGGGCCGCTCAGGTCTGCCGCTCGGCACCATGGTCGTCCTGGTCGGGTACATGGTCGCCGCTCGGGCCTCCCGCCGGTCATCTGTCCCCGCCCTCGTCCTCGGAGAGATCGCCCTGCTCGCGGCTCTCGCCGCCTCGGGAGCGCCCCGCAACTTGGCCTCCCAAGCTGCCGAGGTGGCGCTCCTCCTGGCGCTGGCCTGGTTCGTCGGCAACAGCGTGTCAGCACGACGGGCGTACCTGGCCGAGCAGGCCGAGCGGGAGAGGGCTACCGAGGCCGACCGGGCCCGGCGGGCGGTACGTGACGAAAGGGTCCGGATCGCACGCGAGATGCACGACGTAATCGCCCACAGCCTGGCGGTGGTCACCGTCCAGGCCGGCGCCGGCCGGCGGCTCATGGCCAAGCACCCCGAGCAAGCCGCTGCGGCCCTGGAGTCCATCGAAGCCACCGGGCGTAGCGCCCAGGACGAGCTCCGGGCCGTCCTGGGGCTGCTCCGCGACGATGGGCCCGGCACTGCCGAGCTAGGGCCGGCACCTCGGATGGCGGACCTGGGAGCACTTGTCGAGACGGTCCGGGCGGGGGGTACGCCGGTGGAGCTGCGCACCTCGGGCACCGACGGTCGGCTCTCTCCGGCCCTGGAGCTCTCGGTTTACCGGGTCGTCCAGGAGGCTCTCACGAACGTGGTCAAGCACGCTCCGGGGGCCAATGCGACGGTGGAGGTGTCCGTCTCGGCCCGAGAGGTGGCCATCGAGGTAGCCGATGACGGCGAAGCCCGGGCCGCCCAGGCAGTGAGGCCGCTCTCGGGACAGTCACCCCGGTCGAGCTCCCAGCACGGGATCGTGGGCATGCAAGAAAGGGTCGGTGCCTTCGGCGGCTCCCTGACCGCTGGACCGGCACCGGGCCACGGCTTCCGGGTCAGCGCCCGCATCCCCCTCCAGGGCAGGCCGTGAGCATCCGGGTCCTCGTCGTGGACGACCAGGAACTGCTGCGCAGCGCGTTTAGGGCCGTCATCGATGCCGAGGACGACATGGAGGTAGTCGGGGAGGCGGCTGAGGGGGCCGAGGCCGTCCGGCTCGCCTCCAGCGCTTCTCCCGACGTGGTCGTCATGGACGTCCGGATGCCGGTCATGGACGGGATCGAGGCGACCCGTCGGATCACCTCGGTCCGCCCCGACGGGCCTCCGCGGGTCCTGGTCCTGACCACCTTCGACCTCGACGAGTACGTCTTCGAGGCCATGCGGGCGGGGGCGAGCGGGTTCGTTCTGAAAAGCCGCCCACTAGAAGAGCTCCTGAGCGGGATCCGCGTGGTCGCCGCCGGCGAGGCGCTGCTCGCCCCGAGCGTCACTCGTCGCCTGGTCGCCTACTTCGCCCAGCAGGCAGGGCCACGGCCAAAACGCCATCGCGACCTTGACCAGCTCACCGAACGGGAGCGCGAAGTGCTCCTTCTCGTTGCCCGGGGGCTTTCGAACGCCGAGCTCGCGAAAGCGCTGTACGTGAGCCTGCCCACGGCGAAGACCCATGTGAGCAGGGTCCTGTCCAAGCTTGGCGCCCGTGACCGGGCCCAGCTCGTGGTCATTGCCTACGAGTCAGGCCTGGTGGGGACGGTCTGACACTGCTGCCTTGGGTGCTCGTTGACCGCCAGGGCCACGAGCGACGTCAACCGGACGGGCAGGGCCGTCCGCCTTCAGGATGACCTGAGATAGATCCTCCCGCCTGACGACAGAGCGCCACTCGCCAGCGACGATAAGGGGGTGACAATCGAACCGACTAACCAAGGAACTGAGGTCACCGTGCTCAAGTCCCGAGTGGGTGCCCGTCGGGGCACCGCACCACAGCGCAAGCAACGGGTCATGGGGGCGATCGCCTTGGGTGGGGTGATAGTCACCGCCGGCTGGTACAGCCCGGCAGGGCGTACGATCGCCGCTTCCGCCTCCTCCGACCCCTCCGCCGGCTCCACGCCTGACTGCAGTTCCCTGACCACGTGCTATACCCCCCATCAGCTCGAGGTGGCCTACGGCATCCTGCCGTTGCTCGACCACGGGACCAACGGCCACGGCGAGACCGTGGCGCTGCCCGAGCTGGCCGAGCCACAGTTCCCGCTCCCGGTCAGCGATATCCGCCAGGACCTGGCCCAGTTCGACGAGTTGTCCCACCTACCCGCGGCCCAGCTCCGCACCGTGACCAGCCTCGCCCCGTCTGCATCGCCCTGGCTGGCCAACGGTGAAGAGGTACTGGACACCGAGATGGTGCATGCCGTCGCCCCGGGGGCCGTCATCGTCGAGGTCCTGGTCAACGCGACATCCCTCAACAACCCTGCCAACGCGGTGGCGGCGGCCGTGGCCGCGGTGCGGCTCGGGACCTCCCTTGGGGGCGTCATCTCGATCAGCGCCGCCGGCCAGACCGGGGGGGAGCATTGCGACACCCACGCCGAGGTGGCCGCTCTGCACAAGGCGCTGCAGGTTGCCGCCGACAACCACGTGACGGTGGTCGCGGCTTCTGGTGACATAGGCGCTGTCGGCGAGCCGTGCCAGGTGGTGAAGGGCCTGACCGGAGGTACCTTCCGCCCGGTCAAGGAGGTCAACCTGCCCGCCTCGGACCCGCTCGTGCTGGGCGCCGGGGGCACCAGTCTCACCGCCAGCCACATTACGGGCGCCTATATCAGCGAGAGCGCGTGGGGCCTGCCGTTCGGGGACCCGGGCAGCCAGTTCCAGGCGTCAGGCGGCGGCCTTAGCCGGGTGTTCTCCCGCCCCAGCTACCAAGATGACTTGCCCGGTATCGGGGAGTACCGTGCCGTGCCCGACGTGGCTTCCGACGCCTCTCCCCACGCCGGGATGGCGGTGGTCACCAGCACCGGCGACGGCAAGTACAGGATCACCGGCAGTGGCGGCACCAGCGCCTCTGCCCCGCTGTGGGCCGGGCTCGTCGCCCTGGCCGACCAGTACGCCGGCCACCACTTGGGCTTCGTGAACGCTGGTATTTACCGAATCGGACGTAGCGCCCTTTATCAGAAGGCCTTTCACGACGTGACCACGGGCAACAACACTGTGAGCTTTCCCCCGAAGACGATCACTGGCTACCGGGCGGCGCCTGGTTGGGATCCCGTGACCGGCTGGGGCAGCCCCGACGCCGCCGTGCTCGTCCCGCTGCTCGCTCGCTATGTTCACGCCGACGACGCCACGGGTCTTTGAGGACCGTCCTTGCTGGATGAGCTGGGGCGCCTCGAGCAGCAACTCCATTGGGGTCGGCCTTTGTCGCAGGCTGCGGCCCTAATTGGGATTCTCGCGCGGGTCGGACTTTCTAGATCCAAATGAAGAGGGAAGCGCACAGTCGGCGTTGTTCCGAGGTCGGTACAACGCCGATTCACGCGCTCGCGGTTTCTGCCTTCCAAAATGCGAAACAGCGCAGTCAGATCAATCATTATCGGTTCGACTAGGGGGCCGGTTTCGTCCTTCCGTTCCAGCCACTGGGCGTTGGTCGCGAGCAGCGCGGCCACGGGATGGCTCCTCGCGTGCTGGCAAAAAGACGCTCCACACCAGGCGCCGGCGCCGTCCCTTTCTCGGGGCGTTAGCGAACCGGGGCTGGACGATGGTTTGGACGTCGCGTAGGAACTCGGTGTACTCGGCGTCGGAGAGCCACATGGCCCCCATGGAGTAGCTGACGCCGTCGCGGAGCAAGTCGGGAGGGCCAGCCGCGAGGTACCGGTCAAAATCGGCCAGGAGCCCGGCAACAAAGACCGTGAACGCTCGGGAGTGCTCTTCGGTGGTCATCGCCACAGCGTCGGCCGGCCCGACCCGTGCCGCCAGGAGCCGAAGGGTGTAGGTCCGCTCGACGACAGCGCGGCCCCTGCGCTCGGCCACGACCTGGAGCACGCCCGCCTTGGCCAAAAGGGCTACGTGGCGGTACAAGCTTCCCGCAGGCACGTCGTCGATCTCTGCCGCCAGCTGAGAGGTCGTGAGCGCCCGGTCGCCGAGGAAGGCCTGGACGATGCGGAGCCTCACGGGGTGGAGCAACAGATCTGCACTGTTCATGCCGGAAGGATAGCCCCAGTGGTAACAGGTTTGCTAACATTCACAACAGTGTGATCAACGACCAGTCCACAACGGTACGAGGGGAGGACGGCCATCCCCTGTCGGTCACGATCGTTTCTTAGGCGGCCAGGTCGCGGGCCCGTCAATACCCTAGCCAGACGCGCTTGGCCGTACCGGGGTGCGCAGACAGCAGTTGCCCTGGTTGCCGCGAGCACGCTGGCCGTGGCCAGCGCTGCTAGTGCCGCCGCCCCGCCCCCTTTCCTGCGCCGCTCAGCGGGAGCGCCGGCGGCGAGCTTGCCGAGCACGCCCGCCGGCAAGCAGGCAGCCTGGCTGGTGGGGGCGTTGGCCCACCTGCCCATCCCCGCGGCGCAGATCACGGCCCATTTCGACCATGCCTATCTCGCCTCGGTCCCCGCGCCGGCGCCGGCGGCCCTGAACGCCAGCTTCGTGGGGCTCCACAACCTGCGGGTCGATTCGGTCACGACCAGTACGACCAGCACCATCGTGTTCGTGGTCACCGTCAATGGGAAAACGCCATGGGACGTCAGGATCGAGGTTGACCCCAAGGGCCTTATCAGTGACCTCCATGCCCAACCCGTCGGGACTTCTCCAGCCACTGTGCCGCCGCCCCCCAACACAACTCCGGCCACGACCAAAGCGACGGGGGTGCGGCAGATCCCCGTCGGAGTAGGGACGCCGCCGCTGCGGGGGACCCTGATGTTGCCAGCCGGGAAAGGCCCGTTCCCAGCTGTTGTCCTGGTGTCCGGCTCGGGCCCTAACGACCAGGACGAGACCCTTGGGCCGAACCACCCCTTCCTCGACATCGCCCTGGGCCTGGCGGCCCGGGGTATCGCCAGTGTGCGCTACGACAAACGCACCCTCGACTACCCGCGCCGCATCAACCCGCGGACCTTCACCCTGACCGACGAGTACGTCCCCGATGCCCTGGCGGCCATCCACCTCTTGCGGCACGAGCCCGACGTCGACCCCCACTTGATCTTCGTGCTCGGCCACTCCCAAGGCGGCACCTACGCTCCTCTGATCGCCCAGCGGGCACCCGAGCTGGCCGGGGTCGTCCTGCTTGCCGCCTCCTCCGAACCGTTGGCGGCGGCGCTCGTGCGCCAGGTGCGCTACCTGGCAACGCTCCCGGGGGCGACGGGGGCCAACGCCCGGGCCGAACTGCCCGATATCGTGGCCGAGGCGGCGCAGATAGCCAGCCCCGCCGCGTTGGAGAAGGACAAGCCGGGCACGGTCCTGATGGGTGGGGCCGGCCCCGCCTACTACCTGAGCGGGTTGCGCTACCACGAGGTGGCGACCGCCCGGGAGATCCCCCAACCGTTGCTTTTCCTGCAAGGAGACCGCGACTACCAGGTGACAGTGCCGAACGACCTCGATGTCTGGCTGAAGGGCCTGAAGGGGCGCAGGAGCGTCACTGTGGTGCAGTTCCCTGAGGCGGACCACCTGTTCCTCGACGGCAGCGGGCCGCCCACCCCCGTCGAGTACCAAAAGCCCGGTCACGTCGACCCCAAAGTGACTGCCACCATTGCCGCCTGGGTCGAGAGCGCCCGTGCCCGGTGAACAAGCCGTACAGGCAGTCCCGACTGGCAACCAGTTCAGGCGGCGGACTTGACGTCATGCGAAAGCCCTTTTCGACCGGGGCTGCCCCGTGGTCTTCATAACTGACTTTGTCACCATTGGGACACCCGCAGCTTGGTTCACTGGTTGCCTGCTCCTGGGGGTCGTGTTCATCCCGCTCTGCATTATGGCCCGACGCCGAGCCGGCTAGTTCGCCCAGAGCCGCACTTGGCGCTGATCGGCGCAAAGTTAGCTCTTGCTTTCTCGTGGCGACTTGGTGGGCTGAGTTGATCAGGCGGTCAAGCACTCCCTCGGCGACGACTGGGTTTGGAATAGGTCCGAGCAGTTGGTACGCGTCACCGCCGCCCTGGTTTGGCCGGCCTCGGTGGGTGCCGTTGTCACTTGCCGCGGCACTCCCTGCCGGCTCGGGGAGGGCCCGCACATTCAATCGGCTGGACGTTCTGGCGCGCCCGAGCCCCGGCGACCGGGGACAGCAAAAGCTTTCGTGTCAGCGCGCGAGAGCGTCTCACCTCCATTCGAAGGGCTCATCGGTTCGAACTGCGGTTGCACCGTCGTTGCTCAGTCGGACGGGGTAACCCGGTACAGAGCACTGAAGCTTCCGACTGTTTGGGCGCCGGACGGCGACGGGACCGGCGGGTCGAGAAGGAAGAACGATCCCGCGAGGGTTACGCCGGTCCATGAAGTAAGCGGCGACAGGTAGAGGTACTTGGCAGACCCCGAGTGCTCGGCCTTCACGCCGCCTCGATGCTCAGTGCCCCTGACATCGGGTCGATGCGCACGACCTGTTGCTCGTCATACGCCGTCGGAGGCGCAGCCCACAACCCGTCAGCTGCGTCCCCGACCAGGCCAGAACCGCCGAGGGTCTCGAAGACCTGGACGAGGCTCGCGCTCTCGGGAACGTGCCAAACCGGCTTTGCCTCCGGACCTCGCAGCATCCACACCACGCCAACGTCGCTCACCTGTCGCGGTTGGGCGTTCACCCAAACGTCGTCGGCGGAGGCGACGACCCACTTCGCGAACCCTTCGGCGGCGAAGTGGAAGACCGCGCTCGCGTGCGTGCCCCCGGGCGCGACGAGGTACAGCGCCTCGGGCGAACTGGTCTGGCCCGACGCCGCGATCCACAGCCCCTCGTCGTTGTAGGCGAGGATCGGGTGCCAAATCTTCGGCACCCGTACCCGTTGAAGGACGGCACCCGAAGTGGCAGAGATCCGCATGAGGTCAATGCCACCGGGGTTATCCCATTCGTAGAGCCAGAGATCGCCGCCGCCATAGACCCAGGTCGGCGCAGAGCCGCCCCACGCCAACGCCGGGAAGGTCATCACGACGGGACCGAGCGTGTACCCCGGGGAGTGCGGAACGACGTGGGCGATGCGCACGACCGCGCTTGGGCCACCAGCCTTCGCGGGCAGGTTCTTGTCGATCGCGAACACGGCAGTACCTGTCGACCTTGAAGTGCCGGATCGGCGCAACTGCCAGCGCGCTCGTTGCCCAACACGAGCGACGACGGGTCGACCGAAGCGGAATAGCAGATGTTCGCGACTTCCGGGTCGTTCGACTGGCTCGTCGAGCCGTAGAGCAAGATGCGGTCGTCGACGACGGCGATCTCGGAGTACTTGTCGCTCTGGCTGAGATCGACCCTCGCAACTCGCGCCACCTGGGTCTGGAGAGATGTTGGCCGGGGAGCGGCGTGCACCGGTGACGTGGTCAGAAAGGGCAGGCAGGCTCCGACCGCTGTCAGTACGACGGCTGGGCGCAATCGGACGCTCCGCACGACGGAACTGTATGTCGCGACGAGCCGAGAAGGTGAGTAGTACGCGGAACGGCACCTCGGGCGTGGCCTGCGCCATGGCCCGTAGTTGTGGGGACCGCTCGCCACCCAGCGGAGGGGGCTCTCCCGGCCGTCCCCCCCCAACTGAACGGGCCTTATCTCTGTTGCGAGGCACTCGTCCAGATCTGCGGCAATGCGCTGCCCAGAACCCGTTGATTTTCAACGGGGATCACGCCATGACGACGGGTAAGGTGTTCGCGGTCCTGGCCGAAGGGGCGGCATAACCCTCAGAAGTCACAGCTCAGCCAAAGCGCCTGGCGATGGCGCGTCGATAGCTACAACTATGCCAGTTGGCGGGCCCTGGAACATGTGCTCGAACCCGTTCCACTCCGTGGCGATGACGAACAGCTCGGGCTGCTCACCGGTGCTGAGGGCGCACGAGAAACAGCCACGGTCCAGCTGCACGCTATGGAGCACTTCGCCGCCTTCGCCCACTCGCCGGCAACACCTGTGGGGGACATCGGCGTTCCAGATCGCACCGTCGCCGTCCATGCAGATGCCGTCGGGGCTGTCGTCGCCTAGGTCTGCCCACACTCGCCTGTTGACCAGGGCGCCATCGTTGGCTATGTCGAAAGCCGTCAACCTGTGGCCATGCGACTCGGCTACCACCAGCGTCGAGCCGTCGGGGCTTACGACCATCCCGTTGGGGAAGTCGATGTCGGCCGCGGCCACGTGCGGCTGCCCGTCAGGCGCGACCGCGGCGATGATGCCCGGCCCACCGTTTACGAACGCCAGCCGTTCGGCTCGACTGCGATCTCGTTCCAGCGGTCCCCGGTGGCCAGCCCGAGGTCGGCATAGGTGACGACCGACCCGTCCGGCTCTAAGCGGACCACGCGAGCTTCGCCACCGGAGACAGCGAGCAGGCGGCCATCGGGCAACCAGTCGATACAGAGCGGGTAGGAGCCCACTTCAAGGACGACCTCTCTGCCCTCCGTGGGCGTTGTGCGGAGTACCTCGCCCGTCCCCCAGTCACACAGCCAAAGCCGGCCGGCATGCCAGCGGGCCGACTCGCCGAACACAAGATCCCGAAGGACTGTCCTCATCCTGGCCACTTCCTCCCCACCCGGAGCTTTCCACATACTCGACGGGCCCGAGGGCCAAACTCATCTACGACGCCCCGCTGTTGGCCGTCCGCGACTCGGATAGCTCAAGTCCTCCATGTACAACAGATCGTCCACATCTGGCGCGGGAGCGCAGGGAACCCAGGTCCCGGCGGCGCTTGGACCATAGCTTGAGCACGGCGGCGTGGTCCTCGGCGGCGACGGGGCGCAGCTCCTTGGACCGAAGAGCGGCGATGGCCACCGAGCGGGCGTCGTGGGGGTCGTTCTTGTTGACGTTGCCGGTGGCCAACAGCCGCACGCGCGAGCCCAGTTTGGGTGGCACGTCAAGAACAGTTTCGCCCGCCGACACCAGTTGCTGGGCCAGCAGGTAACCGAGGCCGCCGGCGCCTTCGACGGCCCAGGTCCGCTTGGGCCACTTAGCCGCCCACAAACGCAACTGCTTGACCTGGTCAGCCGACGAACGCACCCGCAGCTCGCCCAGTGTTCTCTCCTTGTCGTCGATCGCCACGGCCGTGTGCGAGGCCTTGTGGGGTCGACACCGATCATTACTGCCATGCCAGCTCCTTTATTTCGAGGGGGAAGTTGGGGCCGCGGCAGGCATGTCTGATTACGGTGAC
>PMLI01000272.1 GCA_003158835.1 Acidimicrobiaceae bacterium | reverse complement strand
GTTGGCGCGGTCGTTTGCAGGGTCGGGAGGCATGATGGCACCGGCCCACCAGGTACTGGGAGCCGTCTTCGTCGGCTGGAGCCGGGCTGCCCTGCTGTTAGGGGCCGTTCTCGGCGCCGCTTGTCCGCAATTGCCTCGACGGCGCGCAGTAGCTCGTCCGCTCGCTTACCGGTGTACACGTCTGCCCCGAGCCGGCGAGCTTGGGACGCACCGGTGATGGCTGCTCCGCCCACGAGCACCGGGACTTCGGGGCAAGCCCGGCGTACCTCGGCGACACAACGTTGCACCGAACGCGTGGCACCGTTCACGGTGCTGACGATGCCGGCTGCGAGCGGGCCATCTTGGCCGGCAACCGCTTCGGCCAGAGCGTCCGGCGGCGTGTCCGCCCCCAGTTCGACGACGTTGAAACCGTTCCAGCGCAACAGGTTTGCTCCCATGGAAACGGGCAGGCCATGGAGCTCCCCGGCCGGGGCGGCGAGCACAACAGTCCCGCGTTTGACGCCCCGGCGGACGAACCGGGACCCCAGGCGCGCGATCAAGCGCCCGGCCACCGCCGTGGCCCTGTGCTCGTCGGCGATGGACCACTCGCCGCTCTGCCAGTGGGCCCCCACCGAGCTCATGGCCGGAGCCACCAGCTCCAGCAGGGACTCGCCCGGCTTCATGCCGGCGCCCAGGCCCGCTTCGATCAGGGCCCAGGCGCCGGTTTCGTCGCCGGCGACGAGCCGTGCTTCGAGCTGGGCCTGCCTGGATTTCGGTCCCGCCCGAGCCGCCGCACCCCGGGCCGGGCCGGGCGCCCCGGGCCGCAACAGGGCGAGATCGGAGGGTTCGACGTGCCACTCGCCCGCTACCTGCCGGGCTGGGAGCTTGCCCGTTCGGACATAGCGGTACACCGTCATATAGTGCACGCCCAGCTCCTGCGCCGCCTCTGCCAGGGTCAGGAACCCGTTGCTCATGGCAGTCCCTCCTGGCGTCGGAGCGCAGGCCCTATTTTAGCACTAATTATACAGGCGGGCCTGGCGGTTAGGGTTAGGCAGGCGTGCCGGGTGGCGGGGGAGCTGCTGCGGTCGGTCCCTGGGGCGCGACATCATCGTGCGGCCGGCGGGGCCGGGGACCGCCGCCGCGGTCGCTCGCTGCTCACGCCAGGCACGAAGGCTCGAGCGACCGGAAGACCTTGTAGCCGAGCTGGAACTCCTGGTGGCCGAGCGCCTCCGACCGGGTCGGCAAACCTGATGCCGTCCCGATCACGAGGTTGAAGATTTCCTCCCCGACGTCGTCCAGCGACGCCTCACCCATGAGGATCCGCCCGGCGTCGACGTCCATGTCGTCCGACATGCGCCGGTACGTCTCGGGGTTGGCGCACACCTTGACCACGGGTGATACGACCGACCCGACCACGGAGCCTCGCCCGGTGGTGAAGAGGATGACGTGCGCACCGCAGGCGATCAGTTCGACAACCTCGGTGCTGTCATTGATGTTCGGGTAGCCGAAGCGGGGCGGGCCGTCGGGCACGACGTCGAGAAGGTAAAGGCCGGCGCCTTCGGGCACCTCGCCGGGCTCGATGACCCCGCAGATCGTCGAGCTGCCGCTCTTGGCGTAAGCGCCGATCGACTTTTCTTCGATCGTCGTGAGCCCGCCGACGAGATTGCCGGGAGCGATGCTGGCGTGCCCGAGCGCGTCGTAATAATGGGCCGCTTTCACCACGCGCCCGGCCAGCTCGGCGCCGAGCTCGGCCGTGGCCGCCCGGGAGCGGAGGTGGTCCTCGCAGCCGATGAGCTCCCCTGTCTCCTCGAAGATGCACCGCGCACCGGCGGCGACGAGCCTGTCAAAGGCTCGGCCCACGGCCGGGTTGGCCGTCAACAAGCTCGTGCTGTCTGACCCGCCGCAGATGGTGCCCACCACGAGGTCGGCCACCTCCATGGGTGCCCGGTGGACGCCGGCGATGTGCGCGAGACCCTGCTCCACCAGGGCCTGCCCCCGGGAGATGGTGCTGACGGTCCCGCCCTCGTCCTGGATCACCAGGCTCTCGACCCACCTTCCGCTCAGGGCGACCGCCTGGCTAAGCGCTCTGCGGTCAAAGCTCTCGCACCCGAGCGAGACCAGGAGGCAGCCGCCGACATTCGGGTGCGTGCAGAGCGCCGTGAGTACCCGCTCGGCGTACTCGTTCGGGTAACAGCCCGGGAAACCGACGACCTGCACCGAGCCGGCGCCCGGGTGGGCGGCGCCGGCGATCTGGCGGGCGACGTGGTGGGCGCACTCGACGAGATAGACGACCAGGAGATAGTTCCGAATTCCCCGGCGGCCGTCGCCGCGGACGTAACCGGTCAGTTCGGGAAGCGGCACAGTCGCCTCCCTGGCCGGGGCGGAAGAGGACCGTCCGAGGTCGCCCTCGCCGGTCGAAGGGGGGGCCGGGGGAGCGAGCGGGGCGGCCGTCCCGGCGGGTGGTGCGGGTGGTGCGGCGGGCGGAGCGGGTGGGCGGCCGGGCACATCGGCGCTGGTGCCGCCGACGAGGTGGGCGGCGAGATAGTCGCTTCGCACATTGTGCAGGTGCAGGTACTGGCCAACGCCGACTTTGGAGGAGGTCCGGCCGATGACGGCGCCGCACTTGCGGACCGGCTCACCGGCGCTCAGGGCACGCGCCGCCACCTTGTGGCCGACGGGCAGGTCGACCTCCAAGCAGACAGGGGCTCCCCCGATCAACACCGTCTCGCCCGCCCGGAGAGGGCGGATGGCGACGAGGCAGTCGTCGTCCGGGTGGAGCCGTAGCAGGCGGCCGTCCGTCAGATCAAGGGCGCCATGGGCCATTGGCCTAGAACTTCCCGTATTGCAGGTATGCCTGCTCGGGATCGACACCGTCGAGGACCGCAGTGCGGACCTTGTTCTCCACCCCCGCAGCGTACTCTGCCGCCTCGACGACTTCCGCGGCCCGGCGGCCTGGGACCACGACGACCCCGTCCTGGTCGGCGAGAAGAAAGTCGCCCGTCGAGACCGCCACCGTCCCGATGCTCACCGATCCTCCCAGTTCGTCGGTGAGCCAGCGCCCGACGATGTCGCGGGGGGTGGCGAAGCGGCAGTACACGGGGAAACCGAGCTGCCTGATGAACGCCGTGTCCCGGCAGCCTCCGTCCACGACGTAGCCGCGTACGCCCCTGCTTTTCAGCGCCTCCGAAGACAGCTCGCCCATCAGGGCTATCTCCTGGTTCTCGGGCTGGCACACCACCACGCACCCGGCCGGCGCACGCGACAGCATCCTGGTCCAATCGAGCAGTGTGGCGTGGGGGTCGGCGCCTTCCACGAGCTTTCCATGCACGGTCCAGACGGGCCCGGCGAGCCGCAGGCCGGGGTCGAGCGCCACTATCTGGGGCGGGAGTACGCCCGCCTCCATGTCGAGGGCGCGCATGACGTCGAAAATGATCCCGGTGTACAGGCGCTCCAGACGTTCGGCTAGGCCCCGGGCCGCCCCGCCGTCCAGTTTGCCGGCCCCAGCGCGTGAGGGGGGCTGGCCACCGGCGGGCTCAGGAGAGCGGCCCGCGTCAGGTGGTTGTGCGTTGCTCATGGACGTTCGTCTCCTAGGGCCACGCCGTCCACCCGTGCGCCCACGGACGGCCGAGCGAGGGGTGGGGCTGGTGCCTCGGCCCGCCCGGTTTGGACCGACCGGTAGATGGCCTCGACTACGGCCAGCGTCCGGACGTTGTCCCGAGCTGAAGTCAACGGCAGTGCCCCGCCGCCGGCGGCGGCGGCGGCGAGCAGCTAGGCCATCGGGCCGAGGAAGGCATCCGGGAGCCAGCGCGTGGTCACCGGGTAGGGCACCCAACCATCGGTCGGCAATAGGTCGCTCGTGACTTCGAGGGTGTCGGGCCGCCCGGTCGGGTAGTGGTAGAGCAGCCCGAGGGTGCCGCGCACGGCGCCATGGTTGCCTTCGAGCCGCAACGTCGCCGAGTTGTCGCCCCAGGCGTTCTCGTGGTTGCAGGTAACCAGGGCGCGTGCGCCGCCGGCGAAGCAGTAGGTGGTGATGGTCCTGGTCTCGGCGCGCGGCGCCTGGCCCGGCGTGCGACCGGCGGCGCAGTACACGCTTTCAGGTTCGCCCAGGAACCAGCGCACTAGGTCGTGGTAGTGGACCGAGTGGTTCCACACCTCGAGCTCGTCGAGCTCGAGCATCCAGGGCCAGTCCGACCATTCGCTCCAAATGTCGACCTGGATGGCGAGGCTCGTGATTTCTCCCAGCCAACCGAGCTCCATCATGCGGTGGGCGGCCGCCACGCCCTCGTCGAAACGCAACTGCTGGTTGACAGCGAGGACGACCTCGTTGTCCTCGGCCAGGTCAGCGAGCTCGGCGGCGGTGGCCGAGCTCAACGCCAACGGTTTCTGGCCCAACATGTGGCGCCCGGCGGCCAGCACCCGGCGAGCGATGCCGGGCTGGGCCTGGGCCGGCACGGCCACGTCCACCACCTCGACCTCGCCGTCGGCGAGCAGGCTGTCGAGGTCCGAGTAGACGCGCTCTATGCCGTGGCGGTCTGCCACGGCCCGGGCCCGGTCGCGGGCGATGTCGGTTATGCCGACGACCCGCAGGCCGCCCCGGTGATAGGCGGGTAGGTGGGCCAGGTCGACGATGGCCCCTGCTCCGACGACGCCAATAGGCCGGCGCTGGTCCGGGGCCACCTCTACCCGGCAGGCCTCGGCCACCGGCCTGAACAGGTCGATCACGGTTTAGGTACCTCGAGGCCGTAGACGGACATGGCGGTGCGTCCGAGGACAGCTTCGCGCCCGGGCTCATCGAAGTTGTCGAAGATGGCGAACAGCGCCCCTGCGACCGCCTCGTAACCGCCGGCCACTTCGCAGATAGGCCAATCGCTGCCGAACATCAGACGTTCCGGGCCGAAGAGCTCGACCGCGTACGCCACGATGGGGCGCAGGTCATCCGCCGTCCACGGCCCCCTTTCACCGGCTGCGGGGTACAGGCCGGACACCTTCGCATAGACGTTGGGGGACCGGGCGGCGCGGGCGATCAGGCTGGCCCAAGGCTCCAGGCTGGCGGCGCCGACGGGCGGCTTCGAGAGATGGTCGATCACGATGGTCAGGGCCGGGTGGCGCTCACAGAGAACGGGAACGTGCTCGAGATGGCGGGGGAGCGCGGAGACGAAGTCGAACGGGATGCCCGCCTGTTCCATCAGGCCGAGGCTCGCGCTTACCTCTTCGCTTACCACCCAGTCGGGGTCGGGGCGCACGTGCAGGAGGTTCCTGACGCCCACGAAGCGCTCCCGGTGCAGGAGCTTCTCGAGGGTGATCTCGGCCTCCGAGGGCTGGTCGAGCGGCAACCAGGCCACGACCCCGGCAATCTCGGGGTGCCGGTCGGCCATGTCGAACATGGCATCGTTGTCCTCGGCGCTGTCCGCCGATTGCACGAGCACAGTGGCGTCCACCCCGGTCGAGCGCAGGTGGGGCGCCAGGTCATCGAAGCCAATGGTGTGGTCAAGCTCAGGGAAAGACGGCGTCAGCCATGGGTAATCGACGCGGAGCGGGTCCCAGAAATGCTGATGAGCGTCCACGACGGTTACGTCGCGCCGTTCTCGGTCCACCGGCCCCCTTTCTCGTTCTTGCCCAGCGTGGTCAACCAACCTGTCGGCTCTTGCTCGTGCCCGGGTGCATACTCCGGCTCGGGCTCGGAGCCTACCGCGAGACGTTTGAGGCGAGGTAGAGTTCGGGACCGATGCGGGCATGGGAGGTGACAACCCCTGGTCCCATCGACACCCGTCCGGTGCGACTGGTCCAACGCCCGGTCCCCGAGCCCGGTCCCGGCGAGGTCCTGGTCAAGGTTTCGGTGTGCGGGGTATGCCGGACCGACCTGCACCTGGCGGAAGGCGACCTGGCGCCCCATCGCCCGGGCACTGTCCCCGGCCACGAGGTAGTGGGCCGCGTCGAGAAGCTGGGTGCCGGTGCCGGTGCCGGTGNNGCCGGTGCGGGTGCCGGTGCGGGTGCCGATGCCGGCTCCGGGCGGTTGCGGACCGGTCAACGTGTGGGCGTGGCCTGGTTGGCGGCCTCGTGCGGGCGATGCCGGTTCTGCCGGGCACAGCGGGAGAACCTGTGCCTGGATCCTCGCTTCACCGGCTGGGACGTCGATGGCGGGTTCGCCGAGTACATCGTGGCCCGAGAGGATTTCGTCTACGTGCTCCCCGACAGTTTCGACGACGTAGCGGCGGCGCCGCTGTTATGCGCCGGGATCATCGGGTACCGAGCATTGCTCCGGGCCGAGCTGCCCCCGGGCGGCCGCCTCGGGCTGTACGGGTTCGGGGGCTCGGCGCACCTCACCGCCCAGGTGGCCTTGGCCCAAGGTGCCACCGTCCACGTGCTGACGCGATCGGCCGCTGACCAGGCCCTGGCTCGCCAGTTGGGTGCGGCGTCGGTGGGCGGCTCCTTCGACCCACCGCCCGAGCCTCTGGACGCGGCCATCCTCTTTGCCCCCGTGGGCACCCTGGTGCCGGTGGCCCTGGCTGCCCTGGAGCGGGGCGGCACGTTGGCGGTGGCGGGGATCCACCTCAGCGACATACCCGTCCTCAACTACCAGGACCATCTTTTTCAAGAGCGGGCTCTGCGCAGCGTCACGGCCAACACCCGTTCTGACGGCGAGGAGTTCCTGGCGTTGGCCGCTCGCATCGGCGTGCGTGCCACGACGACCGTCTATCCCTTCGAAGCTGTCGACCAGGCTTTAGCGGACCTGGCTCACGATCGTTTCAACGGAGCGGCCGTCGTCCAGGTCGCGTAGGACGCGCTCGAGCCGGGGCCCGCACACTAAATCGAACCGTGATATACCTGCGAAATAATCGCAGGTATATACCAAAACGACCTTTCCCATGCCCGGTAGTGCACAAGGCGACCACTATTGCAGCGCGGCACGAAGCCCCGGGGACGTTAGCGTCGCGCCTGGCCGCCCCGCGGGTCGGGGACTATGGTGCTCGGTCCTACGTGCGTGTGCAGCCAGTCCTGGAGCGAATCGGTTTGGAGGAAGAACTCAGCCAGGCGGGATTTGGCCTTGGGCGTGGCGAGCCAGGCCGCCACTGGCCATTGCTTCCAGGCGACAAGGCCCTTTAAGCACAGCAGGTCGAGCCGCGGATGGTCCTTGGGGTAACCCCTCGGGACCGTCTTCAACCGGTCGTGCGCGGTCAGTTCGATCCCGGCGCGCCGAACGAGGGCCGCCGTCTGCGCCAGGTCGGTCCCGGTGGCCTCGGCCGCCACCGCTTCGCGGTAGCGCTGGAGCTGGTCGGTCGCCATCATGTAGTGGCCCCGCCCCGCGGCCAGTCCGGCCGCCGAAAGCTGGATATACCCACCGTTGTCCATGGTGGCACCGATATTGGTCTTGTAGGGAGATTTATCCGTGCTGAACCTCACATCGCGGTTGGGCCTGAACATCCGACCGGCGCCGCATTGGTCAGCCAACTCGGCCAGCAACTCCTCCATAGGAAGCCGGACGGCCTGCTCGTAGACGTCCTTGTGAGTTTGCCAGTAGGTCTTCGAGTTGTCCTCCTCCAACCCGTCGTAGAAGTCGATCGCGTCCCCGGTCCAGCCTCGGAACCCCATGCGCGAAACGATAGCGAGGGCTGACGCCGCCGGTCCAGTGAGCCCCGGGCGCGGCCAAGTGAATATGGCATTCATCGCTCCCGCCACGTCGCTCCACGTCGCGCCACGGCACGCCACCTGATGTTGCGCGCCGCCATTACCGTACATCCGCTTACAATTGTCGGCTTGGTCGGGTGTGAGGGCCGGGCTGTCCCTCAGATGCAGCCTGCTAGCCTGGGGGAGTGCCGACGACGGCCCCGGTTGGTGAAACCGTGGCGGGTTGCAGTGGTCTGATTGCGGGCCGGGCCAAGGCTTCCGGCCCGAGACGCAAAGGGTTGCACCCCCGACATTGTCCGGAGCCGTGATATGCGTGCCATTTATCCGTTGAACGCACAACTGAAGGAGTACGTGTGCCGTTGAAAGAGTTTGTGAGCCGCTCCCCCCAAGATCCTGACGACGTCCTGGGATCGGTGCCACTGGTCGAGCCGGCCGAAGTGACCGCGACCATCGACCGGGCGAGGCAGGCGCAAGCGCAGTGGAGCGCGCTGGCGGCGCCGGCGCGGGCGAACGCACTGAGCCGGGCGGCCGAGCGTGTGGACAAGGCGGCGGCCGAGCTGACCGAGCTCGGCATCCGCGAAGTAGGGAAGCCTAGATCCGAGATGGCGGCAGAGGTCGCCCGCGGCGTTGCCATCCTGCGCTATTACGCTCAACAGGTCCTCGACCCCGACGGTTCGACCTTGCCGGCGCCGGACGGTCGTTCGCTTCTCATGACCCGGCGTCGGCCCCATGGTGTCGTGGGGCTCATCACACCCTGGAACTTCCCCCTGGCCA
>PMLI01000141.1 GCA_003158835.1 Acidimicrobiaceae bacterium | reverse complement strand
CCAGGACGGGGGTCGCGCCACCAGTACCAGTCACGCCTGGGGTTGTCGCGGCTGGAGCGGGACTCGACGAACCACGGGTGCTCGTCAGAAGTGTGGTTCACGACAAGGTCCATGACCAGCTTCATGTTGCGCCGGTGCAGGGCGGCGATCAGCTCGTCCAGGTCGGCGAGGGAACCGAACAATGGGTCGACATCCTGATAATCGCTTATGTCATAACCGTTATCGTCCATCGGTGACCGGTAGACCGGGCACAACCAGACCGCATCGATGCCCAGGTAGCTCAGGTAGTCCAGGTGCGCGAGCAGTCCCGGCAGGTCACCGGTGCCGTCGCCATTTGAGTCGGCGAAGCTCCGGGGGTAAACCTGGTACACAACCCATTGCCGCCAGTCCTCCTGGCGCCCCACAACGTCCGTGCGGCCGGTTACGAGCTGCCCTCCCGAAGACAACGGTGCCGAGGACAATGGGGCCTCCCTTTCCGGCCAGAACTATAGCTACGTCCGTCTCGAGGGCCCTCACCCGGGCCGCCGCCGGCCCGAATTCTGTGTCGTCCTGATCGAGCGGGCGGCCGGCTCCCCGAACGTCGTGCGGTATCCCGGGATGCCGAACGATATTCCGATTGGGCCGTTAACGACCAGCGGCATGCTTGACATGTGGGATGGCTTTCGCATGTCGTTCGGTCCAAGGAGGCGTGATGACGGTAATGGAGCACGACGCGTTGGCGGCGGTGCGGGAGGCCGGCGCGGCTGAGAGGGCGCGGCTCGAGGCGCGCCGGGCACGCATGCGCCGGATGCGGTTCGACACGATCGCCGTGCATGGGGTGTACGACATGGAAGAGGCCCTGCGGAACCAGGGCGCCATCGTCGAGCCGGTGTACGCGGGGCCGGCGCAGCACTTCGCGTCGAGCGACGCGATGCAGGCGGCACTTGCGTACCTCGTCCCGGCCTGGGCCTATTCGCGGATCGCCAACCCGACCGTGGCCTACGTCGAGGAGACGCTGGCGTTGCTGGAGTCTTACGGGTCGGGCCTGGAGGCGTCCGCGTACGTTACGTCGAGCGGGATGAGCGCCATCCATATGGCAACCTCACCGTTCCTCGACGTCCGGCACGGAACGAGGATGAACATCGTGGCGGGGGCGCGTTGCTACGGCGGCACGTTCATGCTGTTCTCCCAGCGCTACGGGGCAGAGCGGGGCACCGACGTCCGCTGGGTGTCCGACGTCGGGGACGTCTCGGCGTGGGAGGCCCTGATCGACTCGGAGACGAGGTTCGTTTTCGTCGAGACACCGTCGAACCCGAGCCTGGCCGTGGCGGATGTGGAGGCGCTGGCGGCGGTGGCCCACCGGCACGCGGTCCCGCTGATCGTGGACGCCACGGTGGCGACGCCGGCGCTGCTTCGCCCGCTGGCGCTCGGGGCTGACATCGTCGTCCACTCAGTTTCGAAGTGCCTGGGCGCGAGCGGCGCGGCGATAGCGGGGGTGCTGGTGAGCCGGGGGGACGTTGTGAGCTGGACCGGGCCGGACGCGCTGCGCGAGGACTTTGCGACGTACGTGAAATTGCTGCCCGGCCGCGATCACGGTCCGGCGCTGGCGCCGGCCTCGGCCGCTTCGGTGTTGCACGACCTGCGCACGCTGCGTGCCCGAGCCGACCAGATGAGCCGTGGCGCTCTGCGCGTCGCTCAGTTCCTCGAGGCGCACCCGGGGGTCGACAGGGTGCGCTACCCCGGGCTCCCGTCCGACCCCGGCCACGGAGTCGCCTCCCGCCAGATGCGGCTCGTGGACGCCGAGGCGCGGGACGGTGCGCCGGAACGGTTCGGCTACCTGCTCGGCTTCGAGGTGGCCGGCGGTCCGATGGCGGCGCGGCGGGTGTTCGACAGGCTCGGGCTGGTGTTCCGGGCCACCGATCTGGGCCGGGTGAAGAGCGTGGCGACGATCCCGGCCATCTCCACCCATCAGCAACAAGGCGATGTGGGCCGCGTGCTCGGGGCGGTGCCGGAGGACCTTGTCCGCCTATCGGTCGGCTGCGAGCACCCCGATGACCTGATCGCCGACCTCGACCAGGCGCTGGCCGGCGCAGGCTGCATGTGAGGCGCGCCCGGGCCTACCCTCGTACCATACGCCAGTGCCACCGGTCCGCCTCGACGACACCGACCGGGCGATCCTCCGCGAGCTCGCCCGCGACGCCTCGCTCACCAATCGCGCCCTCGCGGCCCGGGTAAGCCTTTCACCTTCTTCCTGCCTGGCCCGGGTCCAACGGCTCCAACGCAACGGGGTGATCCGCGGGATCCACGCCGATATCACCCCGGCCGCCATCGGCCGCGGCCTCGAAGCGCTGATCGCCATCCGTCTCCGCCTCCATACCACCGACGCGGTCGCCACCCTCAGCACTCACCTCCACACCATCCCCGAAGTCGTCTCTTACTACCACCTCACCGGTGTCGACGACTTCCTCGTCCACGTCGCCGTCGCCGACACCGACGAACTGCGTGCCCTGGTACTCAAGGCGTTCACGAGCCGTCCGGAAATCGCCCGCACCAACACGAGCCTCGTATTCCATTACGAACGCATCTCCGGCGTCACGCCGATTGCGTAGCGCCGGAAAGCAGGTTGCGATGACCCTGACGACAATCGCAAAGGCAACCCTGGGGGCAGCCGTGCACGCCGCCACCGGGCGGCGCTCGAAATGGGCCGTTCTGGCCGTCGGAGTCGTCCTGGCCGGTCTGGCCGGCCCGCTAGCCAGCAAGTTGGTCCCCCTGGAGAAGAACTCGCCCAGCAGTTTCCTGCCTTCGGGGGCTGCTTCCACCAAGGTGCTCAACTACCAGGAAGCTCATGGCGCCGGGATCACACCCGCGGTTGTTGTGTACGAGCGCTCGGGCGGTCTCCGTCCCGCTGACAGGGCCATCGTGCGCCGGGCGAGAGCTTCGGTGGGTGCGGCCGTGCCGCGCTTGTCCGGCGCCGGCACACCCGGCCCGGTGGAGTTCTCGAGCAACGGCCGGGCGGCCTCGTTCTCCGTGCCGCTCCGGGCCACGACCCCGGACCAAGTGCTGGCCGACGACGTCAAGTCGATGCGGGCCATCGTGGCCAGGGAGGCGACAACGGCCGGGACAGAGCCGGGCCCGGGCGGGCTGCGCGTGGCCGTGGGGGGACCGGCGGGATCGGCCGCCGATGCCGTCACCGCCTTTGCCGGGATCGATGGAAAGCTCCTTGTCATAACGGGATTGATCGTGGCCGCTCTGCTCCTGCTGACGTACCGCAGCCCCGTACTGTGGCTCTTGCCGCTCCTTTCCGTCGGCATGGCGGTCAGCTGGTCGCAGGGTGCCGCCTACGCTTTGGCGAAACTGGGCTTCACCGTCAACGGCATGACGGTCGGCATCCTGACAGTGCTCGTGTTCGGGGCCGGGACGGACTACGCCCTGCTGCTTGTAGCCAGGTACCGGGAGGAACTGCGCCGCCACGAGGACCACCACGAGGCCATGGCTGTCGCCCTGCGCCGGGCCGCCCCTGCCATAGCGGTGTCGGGTTTCACTGTCGTACTGGCACTCCTGTGCCTTCTGGTCGCTCAACTCTCCGACATCGCCGCTCTCGGCCCGACGTGCGCGGCCGGCATCGTCTGTGCTCTGGCCGCCCAGTTACTGTTCCTGCCCGCCCTCATGGCAGCAGCGGGCCGCCGTGCCTTGTGGCCTTTCGTGCCGCGTCCGGGCGGGGGCGACCCGGAGCAGAGCGGAGGGTTTTGGCGGCTGAGCCGGGCTTTGGTGCGCCGCCCGAGAGCGGTCTGGGTAAGCCTCGCCCTGGCTCTCGGGGTGTGCTGTTCCGGCCTGCTCGCCTATCAAGGGGGTGTAAACCAGCAGAACGGTTTCCGGGGAACGGTTGGGTCCGTCGAGGCCCAAGACATCCTGGTCGCCAACTTCCCGAGCGGGGAGACCGCCCCTGCGGCCATGCTCGTGGACAGAAGTCAAGCCGCGTCGGCTTCGGCCGTCGCCCGTTCCGCGCCGGGGGTTTCCGCGGTCGGGGCCCCGGTCGTGCTCGGGGCGATNNCGACGTCTCCCTGGCGGCGCCGCCCACCAGCGGGGCGGCCGCGCACGCCGTGATGACGCTGCGTGACCGCCTGGCGATGGCCGGCGAGCACGCCCTCGTCGGTGGAGAGACGGCAACCAACGTCGACCTGAGTGCCGCCGCCGGGCACGACCGCACCCTCATCATCCCCATAGTCCTGGCCGTGGTGCTGTTGATGCTGGCCCTACTGCTCAGAAGCCTCGTAGCGCCGTTGGTGCTGGTAGCAAGCGTTCTGCTGTCCTACTTGGCCTCACTGGGCGTGAGTGCCGTGGTGTTCCGGGCCATCTTCGGTTTCCCGGGTTTCGACGCATCGGTGCCCATATTCGGCTTTGTGTTCCTCGTCGCCCTCGGTGTCGACTACAACATCTTCCTCATGGCCCGGGTGCGCGAGGAGGCGTCGGAAGGGGCAGTGCTCGGAGTGCAACGCGGCCTCGCAGTCACCGGTTCGGTCATCACTTCTGCCGGTGTCGTTCTGGCGGCCACGTTCGCCGTGCTCGGGGTGCTACCGCTCATTGCCCTGACTGAAGTGGGCTTCCTGGTGGCTTTCGGGGTCCTGGTCGATACCGTCCTCGTCCGCTCAGCTCTTGTGCCGGCGCTCGCCATGGATATCGGCCCCAAACTCTGGTGGCCGAGCTCGCTCGTGGCCCGCAGCACCTGAAATATCCCGACGCTACCTCCGAGCCTGTAAGTCTTAGGCCACACCCAAACACCTGGCCGAAGCCAGTCAGTAGTGCGGGAACCAGGAACCCGTAGCGACTACTGAGGATGACGCGCCTGCGTTGTGGTCGGCTGTAAGGGAACACAGCTGATGACGCACGAGGTCACCGGCTCAAAGAAAGGCGCACCACATCTCGCTCCCCGAGGGAACGTCGGAAACGGATGTAAAAGCCAGCTACAGGGACGGAACCCTCGAAATACGAGTTCCCGTGACGAAGGAAGAGCCCGAGGTCGCCAAGAAGATCCTCGTGGCCAAGGGTTGACGTCGCCTTCGCGTCTGCGAGCCCGCAGGGCGGAGACGGACCGGGACTTGCGATTTGAACCCATCTCGGAACACTCACTACAAAGGAGACACCATGGCCAAAAACCAGGAGAGCGCCATATACCTCGCCGTATACGCGGACGCTGATGACGCGCTCGCCGACCTCGACGCCATCGAGCACTTGCACAAGGACGATCTGCTCGGGAGCTAAGGGCCTCAGAACGTCCCGAGGCCGAGGGAGGCGCGAAAGGCGATCAACAACAGAAGCTGCGGCATGCTGCGGTGCACCGGGCCCGCACTGGGCGATCGGTGCACGACTGGCCGAAAGGGGCAGTGCCGTTGCCGTCGCGGCCACGGCGGATGTCCACGGTCACATTGTTCGGGCAGGTGACCATGCCGGCCCGGAGGTCGATATCGAAACGGTCCTTGGTGAAAAGATCGCCTGCCGCAGTGGGCGACTGGGTCGACCGTTTAGAACGGAACGACGGGTGCCTTGCCGCCAGTACCCAGTCGGGCTTGGCCGGATCCCAGAGTATGGCGGTCCACGGTCCGGAGCGTCGCAGGCGGTCCGTAACCCCCGTTTTGGGACCAGTAGAGACTACTGATGGCTGATCGCCTGGGTTGTGATCGGCTGTAGGGGGTACAGGGCCCAAGAACTGAGAAGTTGCCAATAGCCCAAACGCTGGGCCAGGCGAAGGAGATTGCCAATGATCAGGAACTTGTTGCTAGCCGTTGATATCGGCACATCAAGCAATGTAACCGAAATTGCGGGCGATCTCGCTGCCGTGAGCGGGGCGGCCGTTGAGGTTTTGCACTGCGACGACCTTGACGGCATCTTCGACACTCCTATCTGGTTGGACGACGACACGAAGCCGAGGTCAGCGGTCGGGAGGGCCGTGTATGGCAGGAGCGCACCGACGACGGCTGCCCCCGTCGGCACCAGCAGCATGGGCAGGCTGGGCCGGCTCTTGAAGAACGGGACGCGCCGGGTCCGGATCACGTAGACGACCAAGGTCTGGGTGGCGATCGACTCGACGAACCAACCCGTCCTGAACTCGACGTGGCCGGCGTGGAGAACAGAGAGCATCACCCAGAACGTGAGGAAGTCGAAGATGGAGCTGACGGGGCCGAAGACGGTCATGAAGTTCCGGATGAACTTCATGTCCCACGCCGCCGCCACACGTTGCGATAGCTCAAGCCCCAAGATAGGGCAGCGGCCAAAGACCGGCTGGGGACACGCGACGCCGCCGAAGACTGTGCTCTGATAAACCCTCAGCGGACGTCACAGCGAAATTGAAGCGACAAACATGGCGGTCAACTTGGCGGTCAANNGTTTACGACAAGCCAGCCGCGAGTGAGCACGGCCCTCGGCACGTCCCCGTTCCGCCAGCCCGCGGTGGAGCACCGCATGACTAGAGGCGCTGCATCGTCCGTCGGCATAGCCTGCCGATGGTGACCGAGCACGACGACACCGCGGCGCAGGACGGCGTCGCCAAAGGGCTCCTTGTCGAAATACTGCTGTTCCATGATGAACAAGGCTGCCTCCGCCGTGGCGTCTCGCGCCCGCCTTACCGAGGACCTCGGCTCTTCCATCTCTACCAATACAGCGTCACTTCTCTGGCGCGAGGTAGGCGCGGTCTCGGGACACCGAGGAGCGCTTGTCGTCAAAGTGAACTTCATTGGGAACCCCCAACCGGCTTATTGCACCCTTCCCGCTCCCCACCGCGCACGTCCCGCGGGCGGCGAGCCGCGCCAGCGCCGAGGACGAGCGCCGCCCCGGCCACCAGACCGCCGAGGAGGGCCGTCGGACGAGGCCCGTACCCGTTGAGCACCAAGCCGCCGGCGAGGGAACCCCCGGCGATGCCGGCATTGAACGAAGCGGAAGCCCAGGCGGAGGCGATGTCCGTGCTGGCCGGGGCGACCTCGAATATGCGGTTTTGGTTGCTGACGTCGTAAGCGCCGAGAGCGACGCAGGCGACGGCGATCAACATTATGGCCGCTGGCAGCGCCCGGCCGGCAAAGTAAAGGCCCACAAGAACCGGCGCCAGCACGGCCACGGGGACGAGCGGGGCGATGTCGGGTCGCCGCCGGGACACCGCCGATCCCGCGAAGACCCCTCCTACCGTGGCTGCCCCGGTGATGAGGAGTACGGCGGCGACGTCGTGCAGGGCGAGGCCGCTGACCTTTGTGAGGAACGGGCTCACGTATGTGTACATGCAGAAGAACCCGCCAACAACCAAGGCGGTCGTCACGATGGCGAGGCGGTAGCGGCGCCCGTCAGGCGCCGACCCAGTCCCCGCGTGGGTCTCGGCGGGGTGGTAGCTGGGCAGGGCCAGCGCGATCGGCACTGACACGGCGGCGGCCAGCACGGCGACCCCCAGGAACGCAGCGCGCCAGCCGGCCAGCTGCCCGAGCCAGGTGCCGGCGGGGACACCGAGGACGACCGCTAGCGACCCGCCGCCGAGGACCCAGCCCACGGCGCGGCCCGTCATCACGGCCGGG
>PMLI01000049.1 GCA_003158835.1 Acidimicrobiaceae bacterium | reverse complement strand
TTGTTTTATGTGTCGCCCGCGATCTAAACTAAAGGGTTAGAGTTACTCAAGCTCTACAACTAGTTGAACCAACGTTAGCCCTCTTGTCACTTGCCGATCAAGTGACCTGTTTAGCTGTTGCCCGAATTCGTGATGGGCGTCAGTGACGGACGTTGGGGCACGGTGAGGTCGACTTCGGAATAACTGCTCAGACCGACGGTGGTAACAAGCTCCTCCAGCACGGCCAACTTGGTGGGCATATTCGAGGTGTCCCCCAGCAAAATCAATGTTTTTGCGGCGCCGACGCGGGCGGTCAGCCCGAGGCTGGGAGAATAGGTGAGCTCCAGCCCGCGCCGGGAAAGGTCGGCAGGAGACACTGCGGCCGTCACCAGAAGCTCGTCGAGCTGGGCCTCGTCGACGGGAAGGGCCGGCAAAATGCGATCTCCAGGAGGCGCCGTCCGCGCTCCGTCCACCACGGGGAGCGCGGACGGGCTCTCGGTCCTCGTGGCCACGGCCAGGACACGACCGCTCTGGTCAACCACGTCGACACCCCGGCCGGCCCCCACGACCACAACCGCGACCGGGGACCGCTCCTTGACGGCGATGACGATGGTCCACGGCCAACGGCGAGTGAAGGACACGGTGGCCACCCACGGCAGGGCCTCCACCGCCAAGCGGGCACGCCGGTCACCGGCATCGATCATGAGCGTGGCGGGCCGGCCCATGAGATCCGCAGCGGCCAGCACGAGGGCGCGGGGGGTGTGAGCGTTGCCTTCCACGACGACGTCCTGCACCCGCATCAACGGCGAGTGCAGGAGCCCGACGACACCGCCCAGGACGGCAACGACGCCGAGCAGGCTGAGCAGGGCCCGCAAGCGGCGCCGGCCCTCAGCCCGCCTGGCCTCGGCCCACCGACGGCGGAAACGGGGGTCGACCGGCGGGCCGGCGTGGCGGTGCCGGGGCGGAGGGGCCATCTCCCTCATGCCGCCTGCCTCATGCCCTGTCTCCTGCGAAGCTCGTGCTCGGCGTAGCCCGTCCCGACGACTTGCTCATGGCTGAGGCCCGGTGCCCGGTGGGCGAGCCAGCAGCTGGTCCGCCAAAGTCGTGAGGTCGCCCGCCCCCATGGTCAGGCACAGGTCTCCGGGGCGCAATAGTCCCCGGACGACAGCGACGACCTCGGGCCGGGTTTCGGCGTACTGGACATGAAGGCCTGGCTGCGAGGCGCGCACGGCTTGGGCGACCAACATGCCGCTGATGCCGGGCAACGGCTCCTCGCCGGCCGGATAGATACCGGTCACGACGAGGAGGTCGGCTCCCTCGAAGGCGTCACCAAAGTCGCGCCCCAGCGCCGCCGTCCGGCTGTAGCGGTGGGGTTGGAAGATGGCCACCACCCGTTCCCATCTCCCCTGGCGGGCCGCCGCCAAGGTGGCCCGCACCTCGCTGGGGAGGTGGGCATAGTCGTCTACGTAGGTGACGCCGTCCCTCGTCCCCCGCATCTCAAAGCGCCGCCCGACGCCTGAAAAGGCCGCCAAGGCGCTCCGGGCCGCCTCCGGCCCCACACCGATCTCGGCGGCCATGGCCAAAGCGGCCGCGGCATTGCGGACGTTGTGCAGGCCCGGCACGGCTAGCTCGAAGGTGCCGAGGTCGCGACCCCGTACCGAAACGTCGAAGTTCGTCGCGCCGGGAGACAACTCGGCCCGCTCGATGCGGTAGGCCGCCGCCGCTGAGGTGCCGTACGTGGTCACTCCGGGCACGGTGGCGGCCAGAGCGGCCGCGCCGGGGTCGTCGAGGCAAACGACCTTGGGACCGGTCGCCTGCTCCAAAAAGGCGCGGAAGGCGCCCGCCAGGGCCTCTCTTCCCCTGTAATAGTCGAGGTGGTCGGCTTCCACGTTGGTGACCACGGCACCCTGCGCCCCCAGGCGAAGAAAGGTACCGTCCGACTCGTCCGCTTCGACCACGAGCCAGGGCCCCTTGCCCCAGGCCGCTCCCCCTTCTGTGCCCCGGATCTCGCCCCCCACCATGTAGCCGGGATCCAGTCCGGCCCCCACCAAGATCTGCGCCAGCATCGCCGTCGTCGTGGTCTTGCCGTGGGTGCCGCTGACGGCGAGGGCGCGCCGGGTGCGGCAGATCGCACCCAGGATCCCGGCCCGGCTGATGCAGGCGACGCCGAGCCGCTTGGCCTCGACCAGCTCGACGTTGTCGGCCTTGACGGCGGTGGAGAAAGCTACGATCTCGGCCGCGCCCACATTGGCGGCGTCGTGGCCTACGAAGGTGTGCACGCCCAGGCGCTCCAAGCGTTCCAGCACGGGCGAGGCGGCTAGGTCGCTGCCCGAGACCTCGTGGCCCATGGCCCGGAGCACGGTGGCGATGGCGTTCATCCCGGCGCCGCCCACCCCAATGATATGGAAACGCCTGGGCGTGCCGGCCAGCCCGCTCAGCGCCGGACCGGCCTCAGGCGGACCGGCCTCAGGCGGACCGGCNNCTCAGGCGGACCGGCCTCAGGCGGCACCGGTGCCCCCTTTCCCGCCCCCGGCCGCGCTGCTCGGCTCGGTACCGGCGGCGGTCTGCGGGGCGGCCACACCCGTAAGTCTCGTCCCCGCTCTTCTCGGCCGGTGCCTGGCGCTCTGCTCGACCAGCTGCGCCACGGCCGCGGCCGCGTCCGTATGAGCGAGAGCCTTCGCGGCCTCGCCCATGCCGGCCAGCCGAGCGGGCTCGGCCAACAAGGCCTCCAGCTCCTGCGCCAAGCGAGCGCCGTCCAGTTCGCCATCCGCCACCACCACTGCGCCGCCGGCCGCGGCCATAGCCCGGGCATTGGCGCCCTGATGGTCGCCGGGCGCCCCCGGCAGGGGCACCAGCACCGAAGGCAAGCCCGCCAGGGCGAGTTCGGCGACCGTATTGGCCCCGGCCCGCTGCACGGCGACATCGGCCGCGGCGTACAACGAAGCCATGTCCTCCTCATAGGGCACCCGCTGGTAAACCAGCGGGCCCTCTGGTAGGACGGCCGAGCGGAGCTCCTCCCAGTCGCGCCGCCCTACGACGTGGCGGATGGCGACGTCAGAGCGCCCGGACCACAGCCGGGCCAGTTCGAGGGCGGCCTGATTGATGCGCCGGGACCCGAGCGAACCGCCCGACACGGCCACGACCCGGACCTGCTCAGGTAGGTCGAGGCGGCGACGGGCCTCTTTGCGCCCCGCCGGGCTGCGCTGAACGCGGGCCATGTCGGCCCGGACGGGGACGCCGGTGACGACGGCGCGCCGAAGC
>PMLI01000516.1 GCA_003158835.1 Acidimicrobiaceae bacterium | reverse complement strand
CTGGGGGAACGGGACTGGGGGAACGGGACTGGGGGAACGGGACAGGGGGCACGGGACAGGGAATGCCTTCCTGCGCTACGCTGAGCGGTTTCCGGGGCTTGGGGCCGAGTGCCGCCAGTCCCTTTCCGTTCCAGGCTCTTTCGGGAGTGGTCCGTTGCGCAGACGCAAGTTGAGTGGCGCCGCGCTCCCGGCGTTCGCCGTTGCTGTGCCGTTGCTGGCGGCGGCGGTACGAGCCGGCACGACCCAAGCCGGTACCGNNGGACCGTTACGGTTGGCACCATCTCGGCCCCCTGTGGCTGGCGGTCCTGGGGGTGTTCCGCGAGCTCGGGGGCGGGTGGACCGTAGCCCTCGTCCTGGGCAACTACCTGGTGCAGGCGGCGGCTGCGGCGGCCATAGTCGTAGTCGCCTCCCGGCTCCGGCCTGGCCTCACCGCCTGGTGGGCGGCCCTGGTGGTGCTGGGCTACGAGTGGTCGTTCGGGATCGAACGCCTGGGCACGGTCTGGGCGCCCTACGCCATCGCTCTCCCCGCCGCTCTGCTGGTGCTGCTGGTCGCCGACATCGTCGCCAGCCGCGACCCGTGGCCGCCCACCATCGCCGCCGCCGTGTGCGCCACGTTCCTGTGCCAGACGGACATCAGCACCGGCGTCGTGGTGGCAGCGCTCGTGGTGGCCACCCCGGTCCTGCGACTGCTGGCCGGTGCCCGCTTCCGGTGGCGGGCCGGCGGCCCCGCCCCCNNCACCGCCACCACCACCGCCACCACAACCGCCACCACTGCCACCGCCATCACTGGCATCGTCGGCCGCCCCCGGACTGCGGGCGGGCGCTGGTCGATGGAGCCGGGCTGGGGCTGGTCGGCCGCCAAGTGGCGCCCCTATGCCGCCGTGCTCGTCGCCGTGGTCGTGGTGCTCTGGCTGCCTCCCGCCATCCAGCAGCTGTCCAGCCGCCCGGGCAACCTGGTGCAGGTATACCGCTTTCTTTCGGCACACCCGGGCCGCCAGACATGGCAGAGCGCCTTGCAGGCGGGTGGGACCATTTTCGGCTCGTTCCCGCTGCGGATGGGCGAGCAGGTCGCTAAGCACGACGCCGACCCCCAGTGGCTGGTGGCCCAGTCATTGTGGCGGCGTCCCTGGTACCTCGTCTACTTCCTGGTCGCGGTGGTGGCGGTGGCGTGGGCGTGCGTGCGCCACCGGCGTGCCGCGGCCGCCCTGGCGGCGGCGGCCGGTATCGCCATGGTGGCCGCGACGTGGTCCGTACGCCTGGCCTACGGCCCTCTCTATCCCTATCTCGTCCTGTGGACGGGCGCTCTGGTCGTCCCGGCCTGGACCGCCTGGTGGCTCGCATTCGTACCTCCGGTCGAGGCGCCCGCGGCGGTGGCCCGAACAGCCCCGGCGGCCCGAGCCGCCAAAGCAGCCACAGCCGCCCCAGCGGCCCGAGACCGGCCCACCGGCAAGGGCCGCCCGCCCGAGCCCTGGCCCAGGAAAGGTCTGGCCCGTTGGTGCCTGTGGGCGGACCTGGCGGGGACGAACGGACGGGCGGGCCCGGTGCTGCCGCTGGTCAGCGTCGCCGTCGTGGTGGCGGTGAGCACCGCTTTCTTGTTCATCCCGGGCCCTATGGCCGGCGCGCCTTCTCACCTCGCCCGCAGGTCCTGGGACGCGGTGGCGGCGGCGGCGCTGGCACCGGGGGTCAAGACGGTGTACGTGGACATCGCCAACGCGGACGCCATGCCCGACGCCGCCGCCATCGCCGACCAGGCCGTGCGCCACGGCCTGCGGGTCGAAGTGAACAGCGCCGCCTTGTACTACCTGGACCCGTCCTTCGCCCCCCGCTCGCGGGCGCAATTGAAGATCGTCGTGTGCTGCGCCCGCAAACACCGGGGCAAACCACCGGCGGGGACGGAGTTCCGCGGCAGGGTCGGAGGCGATGGAATCTACATTTCGACCGCCGGTTACGTGCCCCCGGCCGGCCCGGCCGGCCCGGTCGGCCCGGCCGGCCCGGTCGGCGGTCGTCGAGGCGGCCGGCCGGGGGTCGGGACCAAAGTTAGGATCCGAGGATGAGAACATGGTACGGTCCGGACAAACTGGATCCCCGTGGTCCAGCGCGTGGGAATCTCGAAGAGGAGGGACAAATGCGCCCTGACCCGTCTCCATCTGTCGCAGAAAGCATGTCGCGTGTGAAGGAGTTCGGGATCCTGCCGGTGGTCGAGCTGGCAGACCTGAAGCAAGCCGAGCCGCTCTTCGAGGCGTTGTGCGATGGCGGCCTTGCCGCGGCCGAGATCACGTTGCGTACGGCCGCCGGGCTCGACGCCATCCGCCGGCTGGTCGCCGCCTACCCAACGGGGTTCATCGGCGCCGGCACCGTCCGCACCCTCGAGGACGCGGCCCGGGTGATCGACGCCGGGGCGCGCTTCGTGGTCTGCCCCGGCACGGACCCCGAGATCGTCACTTTCTGCTGCGAGAAGCAGGTCCTGGTGATGCCGGGCGTCTGCACCCCGACCGAGGTACAGATGGCTCTGCGGGCGGGCGCGTCGCTGCTCAAGTTTTTCCCGGCCGAAGCCTCCGGCGGGGCGCCGTTCCTAAAGGCGCTGGCCGGGCCGTTCGGCGAGGTGCGTTTTGTCCCCACGGGGGGGATAAACGCCGTCAATCTGGGCAGTTACCTCGGTTTGAAGCAGGTGACGGCGTGCGGCGGCAGCTGGATGGTGACCAAGGCCCTGCTGGCGGACGGTGACTTCGAAACGATCCGGGAACTCACCGCGGAGGCGGTAAGGGTCGTGGCGACGGCGCGCGGCGATGGCTGAACCGCCCCTCCCCATCCGCCCCGCCGGAGAATGCCGCTGGGACCTCGTTGCCGCCGGCGAGGTGATGTTGCGCCTGGACCCCGGCGACGTCCGCATAGCTACCACACGGAGCTTCACGGTCTGGGAGGGCGGCGGCGAGTACAA
>PMLI01000214.1 GCA_003158835.1 Acidimicrobiaceae bacterium | reverse complement strand
CTGCGACGGGCTGCGGGCGCAACCGCACTAGGCCACAGACGCACGCCGGGGAAATTCGCGGCAAGGCCGCGGCGTACCGCGTAAGACTGTGAGCCGTGGGCAGCGGTGTCGCCGAAGGGTGGGAGTGGGTGCGCATCCAATCCGCCCCTTGCCCTCAATGTGGTCAAAACCCCTCCGGTTCTCCTGTGGCATCCCTGGCCCAGCAGGGTCTCGACGAGGCGGCGGCGTGGCGTGAGTTCCTGACCGCGGCCGATCTCAACTGTCTTCGGACCAGCCCGGCGCCGGGCCTCTGGTCGCCTGCTCAGTACGCCGCTCACGTGCGGGACATGCTGGGGGTCTTCGGCGACCGGATCCTGCTGGCCGTGGCCGAGGACAACCCCGCCGTGCCCTGGTTCGAACCCGGCGAGGACGAGTGGCGCCACTTCAACGAGTTGCCGCCATCCGACCTGGCGACCGGTATAGACCACCAGGCCCGGCGCCTGGCCGGGATCCTTGACGACCGCCAGGCCGACGATTGGTCACGTACGGCCGTGCGCGACGGCGTCGACCGCTTCACTGTCGCCGGTCTGGCCTGCTTCGTCGTGCACGAGGCGCACCACCACCTGCTGGACGCCAAGGGCCAGATCCCGGCCGCCCCCTAGGTCCGCCCGGCCCGCCCCCGAGGCCTGGCTGCCAGGCGCCCCGCGCCGCCCACTGAACAAAGGCCGCCAGCGTGGCAGCATGGGAAACCATGGACGAACCCGCGCTTTACCGCCTTCTCGACGAGCTCGTGGCCGGCTCGGTCAGCCCGGACGAGGTCGTCCGCCGGCTCCGGCGCCTGCCTTACGCCGATCTCGGCTTCGCCCGCGTCGACCATCACCGGGCCTTGCGCCAGGGTCTACCCGAGGCTGTGTACGGCCCCGGAAAGTCCGTGGCCCACTGCGTCGCCATCGTGGGGGAGCTCCTGAGCGAAGCTCACGGCGGCCCCGTGGTGCTGTCGAGGGCGAACGAAGAGCAGGCCACCGCCACCCTGGACGCTCACCCGGATGGCCAGCGCCACGGTGCGACGCTCGTATGGAGGAAGGCACCCGAACGAGGCGAGCGGGTGGAGGTCTTTGCGGCCGGTACGGCCGACCTCGTCGTGGCGCAAGAGTGCACCGCGACCCTGGCGGCGCTCGGTTTCCGGCCCAATCTCACCGCCGACTGTGGCGTGGCCGGCGTACACCGCCTCTTGGAGCACGTCGACTCGCTGGCTTCGGCCGATGCCGTCGTGGTCATCGCCGGGATGGAGGGCGCCCTGGCCAGCCTGGTGGGGGGGCTCACGCCGGCGCCTGTGGTGGCCGTGCCCACCAGCGCCGGTTACGGCGCTTCCCTCGAGGGGGTCACCGCCCTTCTGGCCATGTTGGCCAGCTGCGCCCCCGGACTTTGTGTAGTGGGCATAGACAACGGCTTCGGCGCCGCCTGGGCCGTAGCCCGCATCCTGGGCGAGCGTCGGTGCGACGAGGCCGGCCGCCCCAGGGCCGGCGCCTTCCAGCGACCGAGCGGCGTGGGCCGGTGACGACCGTCGCCTGGTGGCACTGTTTCTCCGGGATCGCCGGCGACATGGCGTTGGGCAGCCTGCTCGACGCCGGCGCCGACCTGGAGGAAGTGGTCGCCGGCCTGGCAATGCTCTCCGTACCCGGCTGGCACATCGAGGCCGGGAAGACGACCCGGTCGGGCCTCGCCGCCACCCGGCTGATCGTAGAGGTCGACCCCGAACACGATGTCGTCGACCGCACCTGGGGGACTATCCGGGGAACCATCGAGGCCGCCGCCGGGTTGCCCGAACGTGCCCGGCGGCGAGCGCAGAGGGTCTTCGCCTGCCTGGCCTCGGCCGAGAGCGCGGTTCACGGAATAAGCGCCGAGGAGGTGCACTTCCACGAGGTGGGTGGTCTCGATGCCCTGGTCGACGTGGTCGGGACCTGCCTGGCTCTGGAATCGCTGGACGTGGCCTTGGTGTGCGCCAGCCCGGTAGCCGTAGGTACGGGCACGGTGCGAGGGACGCACGGTGTGCTGCCCAACCCGGCACCCGCCGTAGTGCAACTGCTGGCCGGCGCCCCGGTCCACGGGACGGGCCAAACGGTAGAGCTCACCACCCCGACGGGGGCGGCGCTGTTGGCCGGTCTGGCCGCCTCCTTCGGGCCTCTGCCGCTCATGAAGGTCACTGCCTCCGGCTACGGCGCCGGCGCCCGGGATCTTCCGGGGACGCCGAACGTGCTCCAGGTCGTCGTGGGGGACGAAGGGGCCGTGGGCGACGGGATGGCCGGTCACAACCAGGACCTTGTTGTGCTGGAGGCCAACGTGGACGACGTCACGGGCGAGGTCCTGGCCCACACGGTCGAGGCTCTTATGGTCGCCGGCGCTCTCGACGCCTGGCTGGTGCCGGTACTGGCCAAGAAGGGCCGGCCCGGGCACGTGGTCAGTGCTCTGGCCGAGCCGGGTGCCCTCGCCGGGCTAGCGCGGGTGCTGGCCCGGGAGACCGGCACTCTCGGCTTTCGCCAGCACCACGTCGCTCGTTGGGCGATGGCCCGCCAGGAGCTGGAAGTCGAAGTCGGGGGCCACCCCGTGCGCGTGAAGGTGGGACCGCACCGCTTCAAGGCTGAGTACGACGACTGCGCCCGGGCGGCAGCCCGGCTGGGTTTGCCCGTGGCCGAGGTGGCCCGCCACGCCGAGGAGTCAGCCCGGCGTCTCGGCCGAAACTAACGTGGCTGACCATGGCTCTGGATCTCGAGTTGGCGCTGTCGGCTTGCGACCTGGCGGACCGGCTGACCCTGTCCGCCTTCCGCCGTCCTACCCTGGCCGTCGAAACCAAGCTCGACCTGAGCCCCGTCACCGAAGCGGATAAGGGTGCCGAGCTCGCCATCCGCCAGCTCATCGCCCGTGAGAGACCGGCCGACGCCGTGCTGGGCGAGGAGATGGGCACCACCGGGCATGGGGACCGGCGGTGGGTGGTCGACCCGATCGACGGTACGGTCCAGTTCGTTCACGGCATCCCCGTGTGGGCGACCCTGCTCGCCCTGGAGGTAGGCGGTGTCGTCGAGGTCGGGGTTGTCTCGGCCCCGGCACTGGGCCGGCGCTGGTGGGCACGGCGCGGCCACGGTGCCTACGCCGGCGACCCCGGCGACGTGGGCGAACGGATCAGCGTGTCCCGCGTGGCCGATATCGCCCAAGCCTCGATCTCGTGTGGCTGCATAGGCGATTTCCCGTTCCCCGAACGGTTGGTCGAGCTGGCGTTGAAGGTGAAGCACGACCGCGGGTTCGGAGACTTCTGGCAGCACATGCTGGTGGCCGAGGGGGCTTGCGATGCGGCCCTCGACCCCATCGATTCCTTCTGGGACATCGCTGCTCTCCAGGTCATAGTCGAAGAGGCGGGAGGAAAGTTCACCGACTTCGCGGGCCAGCGCCGGCTCGACGGGGGCAATGCCGTCTCGAGCAACGGCCTCGTCCATGACCAGGTGATAGCGGCACTGTCCGGCGCCGGCCCCGGGCCGAGTTGACCGGCACCGACGAGGCGTTCATGCGCCTGGCGCTCGAGCTCGCGGCGGGCGCCGGCGAGGCGGGCGAGGTGCCGGTCGGCGCGGTAGTCGTGCGAGATGGCGAGGTCGTCGGTCGGGGCGCCAACGCCAGGGAGGCCACCGGGGACCCGACGGCCCACGCCGAGATGGTGGCTCTGCGGGAGGCGGCCGCGACCCTCGGGTCCTGGCGGCTGGTCGGTGCCACCCTCTACGTCACCCTGGAGCCGTGCCCCATGTGCGCCGGAGCCCTGGTGGCGGCACGCCTGGGCCGGTTGGTCTTCGGGACAGCCGATCCCAAGGCCGGGGCGTGCGGTTCGCTCTACAACCTCTGCGCCGACCCCCGGCTGAACCACGAGCTGCCGGTGGTGCGGGGGGTGCTGGCGCAGGAGGCCTCGCTGGTGCTTTCCAGTTGGTTCGCGGCGAAGCGGTCCTGAGCTGCCGACATCAGTTCATGAGCCAGCGCTGCCTGACGAAGTCGTTGAGGACGGCGGTGCAGAGGGAACGCTGGCCGGCCGGCAAGGTACAGGTCTCTTGCGATGCCGCGCCCCCCGGGCCGGGCCGGTAGTCGTACAGGACCACGCCGTTGGTCGGGTCATGGCCGGGTATTTGGAAGGCGACGACATCGCGAACCGGGACCTTGGTGCTTTTGGGTGAGCCTGACAGCCATGTGACCACCTCACCCTTCGGGCGGGGCGCGCAGGGGAGCATGGCGAAACCAAGCTGCTGGCCGGCCGCGGGCACCAGAGCGCACACGGTCGAGTACACACATCCCTGGCAGACCGAGTCAGAAGCGGCTTGGACCTCCGGGTGGCCGGTGCTGGTGGGCGTGGGGGAGGTCCCGGGTGGATTGATGTTGAGCCCCGTGGTCCCGTCCGCGCCGACCTGGACCTGGCAGTTCCAGCCTCGAGGTCCGAGGACGGGGCTCAGGGTCCGTTGGTTGTTGGTGTAGTAGCCGAGCATTTTGGCCAGGTCTTTTCCAAGGCCCGGCCGTATGGTGTGGGGGAACACGGGCAGGCCCGTCGGCGGGCCCGCTCCGTAGCTGCTGGCACAGGCGACAACCGGGACAGCGGGCCCCGTACCGGCGGCCAGCGTCACCAGTCGGGCTGCTCCGGCCACGGGTGCCACCGCTAGGACAACGGCTAAAGCCGGCAGGGCGACCAGGTGGCGCCGCCGTCGTGGGTTATGAGCAAGTGGTTGGTGGAGGCGCCCAAGGCCGGGCGCCCTTCCACCACGGCACCAAGTCGGGAGGTCGCGAATTGCAAATCGAAAAGGCCGGCCCCTCCGTCGTTCAAAGTCTTCATTTCCCACGTACTGCCTCCGTTCGCTGAATGGTAAAGGAAGCTGGCCCCCGACGCGGCGTCGATGACCACGTTCTTGCTATTGGCAGCCGCGACGCCGTAGGCCAGGCCCCCGAGCGGCAGGTTGCTCACCTCATGCGATGTGGCCCCGCCATTTGTCGAAAGTCTCAAGCCCTTTGCTTCTTGGCCGGCGCCCGGGTTGCCGGCGCATAGTTCGAACAAGACGTTCGGGCCCGGGGAGGCCAAGCCGGCCAGGTCTATGCCCTGCGAGCGTTGGTAGCATGGATCGGGGTACCGGTGCCACGAGGCGCCGGGCCGGCCGGACCAAATCGAGGCGGGGCCGGCGGACGTCGGCCACATGGCCACCCACACCGTCGCACCCTGCGTGGTCATGAGAAGCTCAGTTCCCCGGCCTGAAATGCCAGGAACTGTCTGCCATACGCCTTGCTGTACCGGCGAGCGCTCGAGCTTCACGGTCGGCGAAGAGCATTTGCCGTTGGTATCGTAGCAACTGCCGACGGCGGCGTAAACAGAACCGCCCGCCGCGACCAACGAAAGTACGGGCCCCCCCAACTTCTCCTGGTGCCAGTTGGTGCCGCCGTTGCTCGTGGCCCACNNTTGGCGAATACGATCTCGTTCACGCTGGACGCGGACTGCGAGGCGGGGTTGGTGAGAGGTGCCGGAGGCGCTGCTGTCGCAGACCAGGACGTGCCGCCGTTCCCCGTGGTCAAAACGGACGTGCACGGAGCGTGGGCGCACGGCGAGGTTCCCAGCACGAAGCCGCGGGACGCAGAGATGAAGCTCACGGAAATGGGCCCGAAACCCGAAGTCGCCGGCGTGCCTGTGGCGCCGGCGACGGGTGNNAAAGAAGAAGAAGAGGTACGCCCGCCACCAGCGTCGCCAGGATGTTCTTGGTCGTTCTCATGCCCCATCTAACCACGGTCGGGGTTTGACGGGTTCCACCGCCTGCGTCCCTTCGTCACAGGGCTCCCGAACCTCCGAATTTCCAACTCTAGAGGAAATCACTTCGTGCCGATGTGATAACAGGTATGGTTCGAGGACATATGACATGGGTCGCAATATCACGGGCCTTGAGGAGGACCTTATGAGCCGACAGACCACTTCGTGGCGGGTTAACCTACTTGGGGGGCGGCGCGCCGGAGCGGCGGCCACGGCCGCCCTCAGTCTGAGCCTCGTACTGGGGGGTTGCGGCATCGGAAAGGTCATCAACGCCGTCCACGCGCTGGCCGACGCCGCGGGATCCCTGAAGAACCTGCAGTCGGAGATCCAGAAGGGCGAGAAGGCCTCATATGAGGCGACTTATGAGACAACCGGCAGCGGCGGGTTGTCCAGCCCTATCACGTTCGCCCAGGAACCCGGTGGCAAGTACGCCTTCATGCAGAACGCGACCAGTGGCGGCGGCGGCACTGATTTCGTGGCCGACGGCAAGAACCAGTACGAGTGCAGCCAGGTCAGCGGCTCCAAGTGGAGCTGCGCCCAGAGCGCCGAGCCGTCGGGCACGGCCAGTTTCGCCGGCGACCCGTTCTTCGCCTTTACGGGTACCTACGTCTACGGGATCGTCGAGGCGCTCCGGGTGGAGGCTGCTATCGAGGGGTTCAAGGTCACCAACTCGACCACCACCGTCAACGGCATCTCGCTCAAGTGTGTTGCCATCTCCGGTAAGGTCAACGGCCAGACCGAGGACTACAAATGGTGCATCACCAGTGACGGCATCCTCGGGCTGGTCAAGTCAACGGGCAGCAGCGCCGGCGACAACTCGTCGTTCGAGATCACCAAGCTGAACACGAGCCCCCCGGCGTCGATCTTCGAGCCGCCCCCGGGGGCGAGCCTCACTACCGTAACCACCTGACCGGCCTCACCTGCCGCCATCCAGCCCTCTCCACCGGCGCCCGGGTGGCCCTGACGCTGTGGGCGCTCGGCCGGGGCCCCGCTCCGGGTGCTACCCGCCCACCGATTGGTGGGCCGGCTCGCGGCTGTCCTGGCGCCAAGCCGCCATCGTCTCCCTGTACGAGCGGCGCCTGGCCAAGCTGGTACCGTGACGTAGTCAGCGTTGCTCCGGACCCCGGCTGCGCATGCGCTCCCAGCGTGCCCACGAGGGTGGTGTTGATGCAATGCTTATTTGGGTCATCGTGTCTGTTGTTTCTATCGTGCTTGTAGGCAGCGTCCTTCTCGCCTCCAAAGCCCGGGCCAGTCGACGCAACCGTACCGCCGAGGTCTGGTCGGAGACCGAGGTCGATTACAAGGCCCGCCATGACCTCATACCCAAACTGGAGGAGACTCTAAAGGGCTACACCTTCCGTCCGAGGGCGACTTTGCAAGCGGTCACAAGGGCCCGTCGGGTTCCCACGCCGCCCGAAAAGGTGTAAAATCCACCCTGGCACGAGAAAGACCCCGACGTGTTGGGCCGGCGTGTGCCGGCTGGGGGCGGTGCTCCGGACCCTGGTAACGCGGTATTTCGCATTGCCCGAGGTAGGAGAGCGCCATGATCCCCCGGAAAAAGACGACATACCAACGCCAAGGCCGCCACTGCTGGCGCGCTGCGGCCAGCACCTCGTTTGTGGCGCCACTCGCCATCATGGCGAGCTTCCTTGCCCCTGCCATTTCAGCTTCGGCCGCCGGCACAACGACTACCGCGACCACCACCACGGCGGCGACCACCACCACGGCCGTGCCTGGTTCCAACTGTTCCGTGTCGGTGAGCGGGACTGCCCTCGACCGCACCGGCTGGGTGGCCAGCACCAACGCCCCCTCGCGCCCCGCCGACGCTCCCGCCCACGCCCTGGACGGCAACTACACGACGCGCTTCAGCACCGACAAACTCCAATCCCCGGGTTCGTACTTCGAGGTGGACCTGGGCGCGGCGCGGCCCTTCTACTTGCTGAAGATGGGCGTTCCCAATTCGCCCGCCGACTATGGGCGCGGTTATGAAGTGGAGGTTTCGACCAACGGCACCTCCTGGGCCACAGTTGCCCGCTGCACGGGCTCCGCTAACCCTGAATTGGCCGGTTTCGACGCGCAAACGGCACGGTACGTCAAGGTCGTCTTGACGGCCAGCAGCACGAGCCAGTGGTGGTCGATCGACGAGTTCAACCTGTACGGCCCGGCGCCGGCCCCAACGACGACCACTACTACGGCCCCGACGACCACGACGACCTCCAGGCCTGGCCGGGCGGTCTTCCCCGGTGCCGGGGCGACCTACCCCAATGGCGCTCTGGTACAGACCCGCTATGGTTCCCGGTACCTCTTCGCCGGCGGCAAGGCCCTCCCCATCACCGGCAGCAAGGAGTGGGCATTGGTACGCCGGCTCGACCGCTCCGTAGTGGTTTACGGGGCGGTGAGCCATACCCAGGTCGTGGCTGGCATGCGGGCCGGGACGGTAATCCAGGTGGCTGGCAAAGGGGCCTACTGGGTGGCCGGGACCGATGGCCGCCTGCGGAAGTTCGCCAACCGCGCCCAGTACCTGGCTAAGGGCTACGACCCCGCCCAACTCATGGAGGTGGGCGGACTTACCGGTCTCTCGTTCGCCCGCGGCANNTCGGCGCCAGCCCTACGGGCCGATGGTGCCTTGGTCGTCGCTCCCAATCACGCCACCTACGTCCTGGCCGGGGGAAGAGCTTTTCGCATCGCCACCCGTTCCGAGCTCGTCGCCATAGTTAGCATCGATCACGCCCGATTGGTCAAGAGCTCTGTCCCGAGGTGGTGGCAAGAGGCTCTCCCCGTGAAGGGAACCCTGCTGAGGGTTCCCGGCCGAGGCGTCTTCGTCTCCTACGGGGGCGTCCTGCACGGTCCGGCCAG
>PMLI01000524.1 GCA_003158835.1 Acidimicrobiaceae bacterium | reverse complement strand
CCTTGGGCAGCATGAGGTCGAGCAACACTAGGTCGGGTCGCATGGTCGCGAACTTCTCGAGCGCCTCGGCCCCGTCGTAGGCGACCTCGACCCGGAAGCCTTCCCGCTTCAAGCCGACGACCAGCGCTTCGACAAATGACGGCTCGTCTTCGACCAAAAGGACGGTCACCTGCTCAGCCACGGGAACGCTCCTGGTCGGCTACAGGTAGGCACAATGTGAAAACGGACCCCTCACCCTCGACGGACTCGACCGTGACATCCCCGCCGTGGTAAGCGGCCACGTGGCGGACGATAGCCAAGCCGAGCCCCGTCCCACCAGTTGAACGCGAACGNNTCCACGCGGTAGAAGCGTTCGAAGATCCTCTCCTGGTCGCGTCGCGGTATGCCGATCCCCTGGTCGCGGACCCACAAACAAGCGCGGTTGGCGCGCCGTTCGGCACCAACGGACACGGCCGCCCCGGGTTCGGAGTACTTGATGGCGTTGTCGACGAGGTTGGACACGGCCGAGGTCAGGTCCCGCCGGTTGGCCATGACGAAGAGATATGGGCCCGTCGGGGTGACCTCCAGGCTTATCTGTCTCGCCGCCGCCTGGTCGTAGAAGCCGTCCACGACTTCATCGATCACGGCCGACACGGCGACCGGTGCCAGCGTCCCGGTCCCTCCCGCCTCTATGCGCGACAAATCGAGCAGGTCGTCGACTATGCGCGAGAAGCGCGTGGCTTCAGCGCCGACCCGGGCGGTGAGCCGGGAGACCACATCCGAATCTTCCTCGCCGTCGAGCGTCTCTGCCAAGAGGCTCAAAGCTCCCAGGGGCGTCTTCAGCTCGTGGCTCAAATTGGCCACGAAGTCGCGGCGCACGGCCTCCAGGCGGCGCAATTCGGAGACGTCGTCGACCAGTGCCACCGCCCCCAGCAGCGAGGCACCTTCGCGCAGGGGGTAAGCCCGGATCTCCAGGGTGTGCCGGGTGGGGGAGTAGAGGTCGAGGGTCTCTTCGTGGTAGGAGCCGGTGAGGGCCCGTCCCAGAGCCGCCTCGATCGCTTTGTCCGCCAGAAGGTCGCCGTCGCGGGCGTTTACCAGGTCGCGGGCGGGAGCGTTGCGCAGGAGCACGGTACCGTCCGCGTCGCAGATGACGATCCCCTGGCTGGCCTTGTCTGCCGCCTGGACCAAAAGAGCCAGGAGGTGGGTAGCCCTCACCTCCGCGCTCCCAGGCCGGTCCGGGGGGCTCAAACCGTGTCCACCACGACCGGCGCGAAGTACTTAGCCGAGGTAAACGAGCCGGCTCGGCCGTCAAGTGCCCATACCGAGCCCTTCGCCTGGCGCGGGTTTTGCCCGAGGTCGAGGCGGTCTTCATCCGCCAGCGCCACGAGGATCTCGGCGATGACGTCTCCGTGGGTGCAAACCACGGCCTCCTCCCCGGCCAATGCTCTGACCAAGCTCACCGCCACCGAGCTCTGGCCCTCGCGGAGGTCGTCGGTCCGCTCCACGCTCACGTGCTGAGCCGAGGCCAGCGGTCCCACCGTCTGCAGGCAGCGCAACGAGGGGCTGGACAGGATGCGGGACCGAGGGGCGAAATTGTCCATGATGGCGATCAGCCCGTCCGCTTGCCTGAACCCATGGGGTGACAAAGGTCGCACCCGGTCCTCGCCGTCCCACTCTTTCCTGGGCTTGGCTTGGGCGTGGCGTACCAGCAGCAGCGGCACTTCTCAAGTTTTGCAGAACGCCGGTCGACGCGGAATAGTCGCGCTCACGGGTTCCGGGCCACCACTCCACGTGGGAGCGACGGGGAAAGGGATGACAGGGAAGTTGGCGCAGGAACCGCCGGCGGCACATGGCCGGCCCACCGCCTTAGCGTGGTAGGTGTGCACTCGCTAGGACCACCGCGTTTTTCCGGCGGGCATCGCGTGGTGCGAGAGATCGGCCTGGCCCTGGTCACGGCGGGGTTCGTGGTGCTCTTGTTCGTGGTGTACGAACTGGTCGGGACGAACTTGAGCGAGGAGCACAGCCAGGCTCAACTCGCCCGCGCCTTCAGCGCCGCCGTGGCGGGTGCGGGGCAGACCGGGGCCCCGGGTACCACCACCCCATCGGGCTCATCCGGGAAGACCCCACCGGGCTCATCCGGGAAGACCCCACCGGGCTCATCCGGGAAGAAAGGCACGCCCGGCCCCAAGGGCTCGACCGGCCCGGGCACGACGAGCACGACCAGGCCCGCCACCAAGGCCCCGCGCCACGCCAAGAACAAACCCAGGCGCGGCCGCATGCCGGCCGGCTCTCTCCCCGTCCCGCCGTCCGGTGGAGCCCTCGACCATATGGTGATCCCGGCCATAGGGGTGGACCGGTATGTGGTCCAGGGGGTGGGAGAGCTCGACCTGCAGATGGGGCCGGGCCACTATCCGGGTACACCGTTACCCGGCCAGGACGGCAACGTCGGGATCGCAGGTCACCGGACGACGTTCGGGGCCCCGTTCTTCCGCCTGAACGAGATCGTACGCGGCGACTACATCTACCTAACCGACATCTCCGGTACGACCTGGGTCTATGACGTCGTGCGCCAGTGGGTGGTCCCTCCTACGGGTACCGGTGTCCTCGACGCCAGCCACCGGCCAGAGCTCACTCTCACGACCTGCAACCCACGCTTTGAAGCCACGACGCGGCTGATCGTCAGGGCTGTGCTCGTAGAAGGCATCCCTCGGGGCACCCCGTTGCCGGGCCGCCTGCCCGTGTCCGCGCCGCGCCCGACGACCACGTCCCGCACGCCGGCCACATCCCGGAGCGCCACCACCTCGCGGACGCCGACCTCCCGGGCCAGCACGGTCCCCACCTCCGCCAACAAGTCGTCGACGGTACCGAGCACGTCGACCTCCGCCCCCGGCCCCCCCGGCGGCTCGGGCACTGGCAGCGCCGGGCCCGACTCGCCCACGGTGGGACCGGGCACCGGTTCGGTGAACCTGAGCGGCGGGGGAGCAGGGGTATGGGAGGCGGCGCTCGGCTGGGGAGCGCTGGCGCTGGTGGGATGGGTCGTCACCCGGGTGCTGGCAGGCCGCCGGTACAGCTACTACGCCGCGGCCGCCGTCCTGGTCTGCGGGGCCCTAGTTTGCCTTGTCCCCCTGTGGTTTGCCTTCGCGAACGTCGTCGACTTGTTGCCGGCGAACCTCTGAACGCGAGGCTATGTCCTGAAAGGCGTCGAGAACGACGACGTCCCGCGCGTAGCTCAGGCGACGGCGGGCGGCCGCCAGAGGCGACCAGCGCACGTCATCGACCTCGTGCTGGCCTGCGGGCGCGGGGAGGAGGTCAGCCGCTTCGAACGCCGCCCGGGTGCCGGGTACGACGGTCATAGCCCAGTAACGGACGACCTTGTGGCGACCGTCGGCATCCAGGTAAGTCGTGCTGGGTAGCGACGGGCCGAGACGGCAGGCCAGGCCGGTTTCCTCTCTGACCTCCCGCAAAGCGGTGTCCTCGTCGGCCTCGAGAGCTTTTGCCTTGCCTTTGGGAAGGGCCCAGTCGTCGTAGGCGGGGCGGTGCACCAAGACCACCTCCAGACCGGACGGGACCCGGCGCCAGACCACCCCGCCGGCGGCCCGGACCGGGCCCGGGAAGTGTGCTCCGCCGCCGGCCCCCGCCGCGTCCCGGGGATCCGGAGCCGTCCCCTTTGACACAGGCGGAGGGTAACTCACCCTATTGAAGCCAACCGTTCGCTGGGGCCTCTCTGCTTGCTGCGGGACACAGCGAGCTCCTGGAAGTGCTCCTGCGCGTTGAAGTGCTTGGTAACGGGCACCTTTGCCCAGGTGGTGTCGGCGGAAAGCTCCCACGCCAGTTCGTCATCGGCCAGGACGACCTCCAGGATCTCACGGAGGCGGGCCTGGATGTCCTCAGACGTCACGTCGACAAGTGCCTCGACCCGGCGGTCCAGGTTGCGCTCCATCATGTCAGCCGAGCCGAGAAGGTACCGGCCTCCGGCCGGAAGGCTGAGCCCGGCCGGCCGGGCCCCGGCCGGCTCCCGGTCGCGTTCGCGGCTCGCGCTCACGGGGACCGGTACCTGACCGTCTGGAAAGGCAGCCGTCTTCGGGCGCGCGCCGCCGCCTTCACTGAAATAGAAAATTCGAGAATGCTCGAGGTAACGCCCGACCAGGGAACGCACCCGGATGTTTTCCGAAAGGCCGAGGACCCCCGGGCGGATGCAGCACATGGCCCGGATAATCAGGTCGATTTGCGTGCCTGCCTGCGAGGCTGCGTACAGAGCGTCGATGACTTTCCGGTCCACGAGGTTGTTCAGTTTCCAGACGATGCGACCGTCCGCCCCGTATGAGCTCTCCTTTTCGATCAGCTCGATCATTTTCGAGCGCAGGGCCATAGGAGCGACAACCAATTGCCGGTAAGCCGCCTGGCGGCTGTACCCGGTCAGGAAATTGAACAGATCGGTCAAGTCCTCGCCGACGGCCGGGGACGCCGTCAGTATGCCGACGTCTTCGTACAACCGGGCCGTGGACGAGTTGTAGTTCCCGGTGCCCACATGGCAGTAACGGCGGATGCGCCCACCCTCTTCGCGAACCACCAGCGAAGTTTTGGCATGAGTTTTCAAGCCGATCAGGCCATAAACGACGTGCACGCCCACCTGCTCGAGCGCCCGGGCCCAGCCGATGTTCGCCGCTTCGTCACCCCTGGCCTTGAGTTCCACCAGAGCGGCGACCTGCTTGCCCCGTTCGGCGGCGCGTATCAGGGCCGTGACGACGGGGCTGTCCCCCGATGTCCGGTAGAGCGTCTGCTTGATAGCCAGCACGTCGGGGTCGTCGGCCGCCTCGNNGCGAAGCTCTCGTAGGGGTGGTGCAGGAAAATGTCCCCGTCCGCAATCGCCGCGAACATGTCGAGGGGTTCGTCTTCCAGGGCGACCAGCCGGGCCGGCGTGACCGGTGAAAAAGCTTCGTCCTTCAGCTCGGGCCGATCGAGGTCATGGAGCGCCCACAGCCCGCCGTAGTCGAGAAGCCCGTCCACCTTGTAGACGTCTTCAGGGCGTAAGTCCAGCTCTCGCACCAGAAGCTCACGGACCTCGGAGCTGAATGTCGGCTCGACCTGGAGGCACACGGCGCGCCCGAACCGCCGGCGGCGCAGCTCCATCTCGACCGCTTCCAGCAGATCGTCTGCTTCCTCCTCGGCCAAGGTCAGGTCCGCGTTGCGGATGACCCTGAAGGCATGGCAGCTCTCGATCTCCATGCCCGGGAACAGCTCGCCCAGGAAGGCTGCGATGACTTGCTGCACCGGCACGTAGCGCTCATTGTCCGGGAGGCCCAGGAACCCGGGCAGCAGGGGTGGGATCTTGACGCGGGCGAAGCGGCGGTCGCCCCTTTGGGGGTCACGGACCATCACCGCCAGGTTTAGCGACAGGTTGGAAATGTACGGGAAAGGATGGCCAGGGTCGACGCCGAGCGG
>PMLI01000515.1 GCA_003158835.1 Acidimicrobiaceae bacterium | reverse complement strand
CTCCAAGCTCGGCGTCATCGCCTTTGCCCGGATTTGCCCCACGGACAAGGTCTCGACGGTGGTGACCGACAGCGGCGCCGACCCCGTCCTCGTGAGCCGCCTGCGGGAGCGGGGCGTGCCCGTCGTAACCGCCTGAACGCGCACAGCCGTCGTTGACGCGCACACGCGCCCGGTGCTATGGTGCAGTTTCGTGCTCGTTTCGACCCGAAACCGATCACGACAGAAAGTGCATACCAGGAAAAGGCTCCCGTCCGGGGTCGCGGCAGCCGCCTGTTACACCCGCCGGGCCCGGCGGCACCCGACGCCACTGGCACCGGCATGTTGCCCATGACGGGCCCGGATGGACGGTAGGAAAGCGGTGCCCGCGGTAGCACCGCGGCCGGGCACAAAACGGTGCCCATCAACCAGAAATCAGGCTCAGGCCGCAAGAAAGGCTAGGTCCAGCTTATGTTAGGTCATCTAACCCATACGACATCTCACCGCATCAAGGCCGCAACGGCCATCGGTGTAGCTGTGCTCACTGCGGCCGGGGTGACGTTCCCCGCCGCGGCCTCGGCCCAAGCAAGTGGCGCCGGGACGCTGAAGATCATCACCTGGGTCAACCCCCCGGCCGTAGCCGCTCTCACCAAGATCGACAGCGAGTTCGAGAAGGCAAACCCCGGCATCAAGGTGCAACTCGAGACCGCAGCCAACGTGACGGCCGGGTACGCCACCCTGCTGGAGACGACGGTCGACTCCAATAGCGCCGACATCGTCACCAGCGTCAACCAGGTCCAGCCCCTGCCGTTGAAGCCGACCCGCGCCAACATGTCGCCGGTGCAGTACTGGTCCACCAGCGGTGTGTTCCTGCCGCTCAACAACCAGCCCTGGATCAAGGACTTCACGCCCAGCGCTCAGGGGATCGAAACCTACAAGGGCCAGATAGACGGCCTGTTGTCAGGCGTGTACCAGCGCGTGATCTTCTACAACAAGGCCGACTTCGCCAAGTACCACGTGACCGTGCCCACCACCTGGGACCAGTTCGTGACCTTGCTGAAGACCCTGGCCGCCGACCACGTCACGCCTCTGTGGCTGGGGGCCGGCGGCGGCGCCAGCATCTACGTCCAGGACTTCCTCACCATGCCCTTGATGTCGAGCCTGTGGCTTTCCCACGTGCCGGGGGCCAACATCAACACCGATCTCCAGACCGGTGCCGTCAAGTGGAACAACCAGTATTTCGTCCAGGCCATGACCGACGAAGCAGTGATAGGCAAGTACCTCGAGCCTGACTACGCCGGTGTTTCCTGGGAAGGCATGCCGGGCGCCTTTGCCGAGAACAAGGCACCCATGCTGTTCGACGGGTCGTGGGACCTGGCCAGCGTCCAGAAGGCCAACCCGCAACTGCAGGTGGGCAGCTTCCCTCTGCCCGGCAGCAACATCGCCAGCCAGAACCAGCCCCTGCTGCAGCCCGACCTGACCTTTGAGGTCCTCAAGCACGCCCACAACATGGCGGCCGCCCTCAAGTACATGGCCTTTTTCGCCAGCAAGCCCATCTACGAGCAATACGTCGACATCACAGGCATTTCGCCCAGCGAGACGAGCGGCACCTACACCAGCTTCAGCTCGAAGGTACTGGGGAGCTGGCTCGGCAAGGGCGTCGAAGTGGGCAACATCATCCCCACGCTGACCCCGACCGAGGGTTACTACGACACCCCGGTCGAGTTCCCGCTGCTGCAAGAAGCCGTGGTGTCCGGGACGACGACGCCTCAAAAAGCGGCCCAGGAGATCCAGAGCAGCTGGAAGCCGTAAGACTAGACCGTAGTTTTGCCGGGGAGCAGTAAAAGGCTGTCCGGGAAGGGAGGCGCCTCCTGTCCCTCGAAGGGTGGGCAGGCGCCTCCCGCTGGTCTGCGGCACGGCCCACTGGCAAGAGGTGTGGGGTGCCTCAAGGCACCACGGGCCAGGCCCGCCGTGGTGCGCCGGTGGGCGCGCCATAGGCTGGCGGCCGGGGACCAGAAGGCGAGAAGATAGGGGCGAGAGGATAGGGAAGGGGGGTGAGAGGGCTGCGACCTCGGAGCAAGCCACCGCATACCCGGCGGCCGTCGAACGCCCGCCTGCTCTCGCCCGCCTCGCGCGTCTACATGTGGGTGGGCCTGGGGCTCGGGCTCGGTTTCTACATCCTGTTCGGCATCGTCCCGGCCGTCGCCAACATCCTCGTCTCGTTCACCGACTATTCCGGCCTGCCCGGGTCGCCCACCACGTTCACCGGGTTCTCCAATTACACCCAGCTCTTTACGACGCAACGCCCCGGCTTTATCGCCAGCATTACCGCCACGGTCATCTTCGTCGTCGGCGTGACGGTGGTCCAGAGCACGGTGGCAATGCTGCTTGCGCACCGGCTCCAGGGTGGGGGCAGGACGTCGGCAATACTGCGCATCCTGGCGTTTTTCCCGATCGTTTTGGGCGTCACCGTGGCCGGGATAGTCTGGCTTTTGCTTTTCGACCCCTTGTCCAGCCCGGCTCAGGCCTTCTTCGGGGTGTTCGGCATACATTCGGCCTTCTTCGGGTCCACNNACGGTGGCCATGCCACTGGTCATCGTCGTCCAGGTGTGGCAGAACCTCGGCTTCACGATGCTGGTGTTCATCGGAGGCCTCAAAGCCATCCCTCCGTCGGTCTACGAGGCCGCCGTGCTCGACGGTGTCACGCCCTGGCGCCGTTTTCGCTCCATAACCTGGCCGCTGATGGCCCCGTCGGTGACGGTGAACGTGCTGTTCGCGGTGATCGGCTCGCTGACCACCTACAACATCATCTATATTCTGACCGACGGGCAGTTCAA
>PMLI01000517.1 GCA_003158835.1 Acidimicrobiaceae bacterium | reverse complement strand
CTCGTGCGTGCCGCGTCGCGACTCCTCGCGACGCCTCTGGATCGACAGACCGTGCGCCCGCGACGCAATGAGCCTGGAACCGCCGGCCATCCCGATGAGTCGGGATGCGGCGCGTACGAGTACGTGCGCCACAATGTCGCTCCACCCGGCCAGCCGTACAATCGAATGTAGGAGACGTGCCCGCTCCGCATCGATCCCACTTTCCGAAAGGCGTTTTGAATGGCCAACCCAACCGGTTCTCCGGCATTTCTTTTCGACCTCGACGGCACGCTGATCGACAGCGTGTACCAGCATGTGCTCGCCTGGCGCGAATCCCTGGAGCACGCCGGCATACGGCTCGCCGTGTGGCAGATTCATCGCCGCATCGGCATGAGCGGCGGTCTGCTGGTGAACGCCCTGGCGCGCGAAACCGGAGGGACCCTCGACGCCGCCGACGCGGAGCGGCTGATTCAGGGCCACGGCGAGGCCTTCGTCAAGTACCGCGAACAGGTCCGCCCGCTTCCGGGAGCCGTGGAACTGCTCGACTTCCTCTACCGCGCCGGCGTGCCGCACGCCATCGCCACCAGCGGATTGCGCCAAAGCGCCGCCCGCTCGCTCGAACTGCTGGGAGTGCGCGACGACCTGGTAGTGATCACCCGCGACATGGTCCGCTATGCCAAGCCCGATCCGGACCTGTTCCTGGCCGCGGCCGAAGCGCTGGGCGTGTCGATTCACGACTCCGTGGTGGTCGGCGACAGCGTTTGGGATCTGCTGGCCGCGCAACGCGCCCGCGCCATCGGCGTAGGACTGCTCGCCGGCGGTTACGGCCAGGAAGAGTTGGAGCGCGCCGGCGCCTATCGCGTCTACCAGGACCCGGCCGACCTCCTGGCCCATCTCGAAGAGGTGGGAGTCCGGCCCGCCAGTTAGCCGGCCCGCCCGCCCGCTGGGCGGCCCTGCCCGCAAGATGTCGGCTGGTCCCGGTTATCGAGGTGCGCCAAGTGTTGGAGATGTCGGTTTGGTGGTTCTGGAACGGGCCGTCGCCCTCCCAGCCCCCGGGGCGGGAGGCGTATAGTCCCAGCTGTGACGGTCTCCCCTCAACCTTTTCGCACCGTAATTGAGCCTTTCCGCATCCACGCCGTCGAGCCGCTGCGCATGGTGACGCCCGGTCACCGGCGCCGGGCCATCACCGATGCGGGCTACAACGTCTTCAACCTGCGGGCCGAGGACGTGCTCATCGACCTGCTCACGGACTCGGGCACGGGCGCGATGAGCCGGGACCAGTGGGCGGCCATCCAGCACGGTGACGAGTCGTACGCAGGGTCGCCGTCCTGGTACCTGTTCCGGGACGCGGTGACCGAGCTCTTCCCCTTCCGCCACATCATCCCCACCCATCAGGGCCGGGCGGCCGAGAAGATCCTTTTCAGCGTGCTCGGTGGCCCGGGCAAGTTCGTGCCCAACAACACCCACTTCGACACGACCCGGGCCAACGTAGAGTCCACCAGGGCGGAGGCGGTGGACTTGGTGATCGCCGAAGGCCGGGACCCACGTCACCGGCACCCGTTCAAGGGCAACCTCGACGTCGCCGCCCTCGAGGCCCTCGTGAAACGGGTGGGGGCCGAGAACATCCCCGTGGTGATGGTGACCGTGACCAACAACTCCGGCGGTGGCCAGCCCGTCAGCCTGGCCAATCTCCGGGAGGTGAGGCAAGTCTGCACGCGTTACGGGTTGCCGCTCTTCCTGGACGCCTGCCGTTTTGCCGAGAACGCCTGGTTCATCCGGGAGCGGGAGGAGGGCCAGGCCGGCCGTGACGTAGCCGACATCGTGCGGGATATGGCCTCGCTGGCCGACGGGATGACGATGAGCGCCAAGAAGGACCCTCTCGCCAACATCGGCGGTTGGCTGGCCTGTAACGACGACGATCTGGCCGAGGCGTGCCGGAGCGTCCTGATCCTCACCGAGGGTTTTCCCACTTACGGGGGCCTGGCGGGTCGCGACCTGGAAGCCATCGCCCAGGGCCTGCACGAGGCGGTCTCCCACGAGTACCTGCGTTACCGCATCCGCTCCACCGCCTACCTGGGCGAGGCGCTGGACCGCCTCGGTATCCCCGTGATCCTCCCCATCGGCGGCCACGCCGTCTACATCGACGCCGGCAGCTTCTTGCCTCACATCCCCCCGCTCGAGTACCCCGGCCAGGCGCTGGCGGTGGCGCTGTACGAAGCGGGAGGCGTGCGCAGCAGCGAGATCGGCTCGGTCATGTTCGGGCGGCGGCCAGATGGCACGGAGCAGCCCGCTTCCATGGAGCTGGTCCGCCTGGCCATCCCCAGACGCACCTATACCCAGAGCCACATCGACTACGTGATCGAGGTGTGCGAAAGGGCCCGGGCCGACGCCGCCCAGTTACGGGGCCTGAAGATCGTCTACGAGCCGCGCCAGCTCCGGCACTTCACGGCCCGCTTCGAGCCCCTGGGCTAGACCGAGCGGGCGGAGCCGGCGGCGCCCCGCCCGGGCCAGGGCCGCGGCTCTGGAAGGGGGCTACGTGGCGCGGCTCGTACGGCTCCTCTGGACCTGCGCTTCCTATAGGCCCGCTATGCGGTGGGGCTCGTACGGCTCCTCGAGCTGCCCGATTTCTTCTTCGCTGAGATCGACCGCAATTGCTCCGACCGCGTCGTCGAGTTGCGCGGGCTTGGTGACACCGACGATCGGCGCNNTCCCAGTCGCGGGTGAGACGGCCCCGGGCCAGCGGGCTCCAGGGGATGACCCCGATCCCTTGGTCGGCGCACAGCGGGAGCATCTCCCGCTCTTCTTCCCGGTACGCCAGGTTGTAGTGGTCCTGCATCGTCACGAAGCGGGCCCAGCCATGGTCGTCGGCGGCATGGAGCATCTTGGAGAATTCCCAGGCGTACATCGACGAGGCGCCGACGTAACGGGCCTTGCCGGTTCTGACGATGTCGTTCAGAGCCTCCAGCGTCTCTTCGATCGGGGTGCTGTGGTCAAAACGATGGATCTGGTAGAGGTCTACATAATCGACACCCAGCCGGCCCAAGCTGTGGTCGATCTCGGCCAGGATGGCCTTGCGTGAAAGGCCGGCGCCGTTGGGACCGGGCCGCACCCGGCCGTTGACCTTGGTTGCCAGCACCACCTCGTCCCGCGGGGCGTGCTGGCGGAGCACCTTACCGACGATCTCCTCGCTGCTGCCGTCCGAGTAGACGTTGGCAGTGTCGAAGAAATTGATACCCGCCTCGAGAGCCTGCCGGATGATCGGCCCGGCCGCGTCCTCGTCGAGGCTCCAGGGGTGACCGCCGCGTCCAGGTTCCCCGAAGCTCATACAGCCGAGGCAGATCTTCGAAACGTCGAGGCCGGTCGAACCGAGCTTGGTGTACTCCACGGTGCGCGCTCCTTGGTTGTAGTGGCTTGCTGCGGGCCGCTTGCCGGCCCTCTCAAACGTTGGGGCCCTGGATGAGCTTCACAGATGACGAGTGGTGCTGCCCGTTTGCGCCCACCCAGGAGATTGTCACCCTGTCACCGACCTTGTGCCGGTCCAGTTGGGCGGTGAGCGCTGTGGGCGAACTGACGGCGTGGCCGTCGACCGAGACGATTACGTCGCCCGCCGCCAGGCCGACTTTCTCCGCCGGCGCCCCGCTCACGACGGACAGGACGACCGCACCTTGGGTAGCCGGAGCATGGTAGGTGCCGACCGGGTTGCCAAAGGGCGCCGACGGGACGCTCAGGCCCGTGCAGCCGTCCTGGCCCTCGGCGCAGGCGACCGAGGTCACCTCCACGCCCATGATGGCATGGGGCCCGATCTCGACGGTGGCGCTGGCCTTGCCAGCGTAAATCTGGCGGGCGATGGCCATGGCTTTGTTGATGGGTATGGCAAATCCCACGTTGGTGGCGCCCTGGCCTGAGCCGGTGCTGGCCGCTTGAGCCGTGTTCATCCCGATCACGCGGCCGGTGGAGTCGACCAGCGGGCCTCCGGAATTGCCCGGGTTTATGGCCGCCGACGTCTGGAACAGGCCGCTCAGGTTTTCGCTCAGCCCCGTGCTGGGGTCGCTCACGCTGATGCTGCGCTTGGTGGCGGAGATGATCCCGTTGGTCACGGTCTCCTGGCCCGGCAGGGCGAGAGCGTTGCCGATGGCCACGACCTGGTCACCGACGGTTATGCGGTCGGAATCGCCGACGGTCACGGCTTTGAAGCTGGGCCCTCCGTGCAGCTGGAGCAGGGCCACGTCGTCGGTGGGGTCCGTGCCCAGGACGGTGGCCGTATAGGACTTCCCGGCGCCGTCGACCTGAGCCCTCAGGGTGGTGGAGCCGGCGACGACGTGGTTGTTGGTCAGGACCGTGCCCGAAGCCGTGAGGATCATACCGGTGCCTTCGTCCTCGCCGCCGGGCCCGCTGGCGGTTATGTCGACCGTGGCCGGCTCGACCCGGCCGGCGATGGCGCCGACGTTGATGCCAGAGGTGCTCGGTCTCCCCGGGCCCTTGGTGGCGGCCGTCGGCAGCGGTGAGGAAGTCGTAGCAGCGGGCGCGGGACCTCCCGTGACCGCCAACGTGACCCCGGCGCCGGCGCCCCCGGCGACAAGCACCGCTAACACACCCAAAGCCCAGGGCCGGTACCGGGAGCGGGGCCGGCGCTCAGGCCGCGGCCCCGGGGTGGTGCTGTCGTACCAACTGGCGCCGGAGGATGGCGTCGCCCCGAAGCCGGTACCAGCATCAGCCGCCGAGCCGAAACCCGATGGGGACGTCCCGGGCCCCGACGGGGGGGCCCACAAGCCGGACGGGAGAGCCCCGACGCCGGACGAAGGTGCTCCGTAGCCGGACGAAGGTGCCCCGTAGTCTGACNNAGTCTGACCGGGGTGCTCCGAAGTCTGACCGGGGTGTCCCGAAATCTGACGGGAATGACGGGGGCGGCGCCGACGGGGACGACGGGGACGGGGACGGCGCCAACGGGGAGGGCGCCAACGGGGATGGCGCGGACGGGGATGGCGCGGACGGGCCTGCCGGGGGATGGGTCGGCCATTGGTCGTGCTGGTGTGCCGTTGAACCGCACGGGGCTCCCGCGCCCCAGCCGTGCGGCAGGGGCGGCCAGGCCCGGGGGGCCGAGGGTGCCGACGGGCCCGGCGCGTCGCTCCAGCCCGCCGGGCGGTGGGGCTGGGGCCAGGACGGCTCCGGCTCCGGCGCGGTGTGTTCGGTATCGGACATCGTTGTTGGGCTCCCTAGCAGTCATGGCGCGGGACGAAGTGCCCCGCGCCCCCGGCTCTTATCCATTGAATCGGACTTCCCCTAGAAAACCCTGAGAAGTCATGGTCCCAGACCTTGGCGGGTATCCCTGGAACGGTCTAAGTCGAGGCCGGGGCCAGCTGCAGGACCGTGTACTCGGCAAACGGCGCCCTCGGTGCGGCGGGCTCGTACGCGTTTTGCCCGTTGGGCCAGCCGCTGGCGTGGCGGGTGCTGAACTCGGCCCATGCCACCCCGTACATCAGGGGCAACACGGGCAACTGGTCGGACACGACTCGGCCCAGAGCTTGGATGGCGCCGGCCGCCTCGGTCGAGTCCGACGGGTTGTCGGTGTACTGGTGGAGCGCCGTGCTCACGGCTCGGGCGGCGGCGGGGTCGGTGGCCCGGCTGAGACGCACGTAGTCGCCTCCCTCGGCCCGGCCCTTGGTCAGAAGGCTCGGGTCGAGCCAGTTCTCGTACATGTAATAGGGGCTGGGGCCGGTGGCGCTGGCCAGCACGGCGGCGTCGAACCGCCCCCCGGCCAGGTCGGCGCCCAGCTGCGCGCCGGGAACAGGCACGGCGTCGGCGTCGAACCCGGCGGCTCGGAGTTGCCCGGAGATGAGGACGGCGGCCGCGGCCAGCGGGGTGCCGGCGGCAGCCGCGATGCCGAAGGACAATTGCCGGCCCCTACGGTCGGACCAGTACCCGAGCCGGTCCCGGTGGTAGCCGGCGCCCTGCATGAGCCGTCCGACCCGGACCGGGTCGGCGGTGCCGGAGATGTTGTTGGTCCCGGCGCCTGTCAGGTACTGGCTGTCGGTCGGCAGTACCAGGCCGGAACTGCTCGTAGCCGGGGGGGCATAACCACCCTCGGTCGTCCGGGAGAGGGCGACGCGGTCAATGGCGGCGCTGACGGCCTGCCGTACGGAAAGGGCCCCCAATGGGGACCGGGCCAGGTTGAGCTCGAGCGAGATGCAATCGATGGGCGGGAACCAGAAATGGTTGTCAGTTTGGTCCTTCCCGACGTAGTCCGTCACCACGTGGGGCATGAAGTTGCCGGCCCAGTCGATAGTGCCGGCCCGCAGGGCCGAAACAACCGCGGTATTGCTGGAAAACGCCGGGAAAACGAGTTGCTGGATGGCCGGCGCACCCCGTTGCCAGTAGCCCCGGCGGGCGGTGAGCACGACGCGTCCGGGACCGGCGTCGCCCGCGTAGGCCAGGACGTAGGGCCCCGTGCCGTCAGGATCCTTGTCGACGTAGCGGACGGGGCCGACGCTGCCGGCATAACCGCTCTTTACAATGGGAACCTGGGCGATGTTGTAAAGGAAAGCGTACCCCGGCTGGCTGAGGGTCAATGTGAACGTCATGGGGTTGGTGGCGACGGCCGAGACTATCGGCAGCCCGTCGTCGAGGCCCGGGTTGTCCTTCAAGAGGTTGAAAGTGTAAGCAACGTCGGCCGCGGACAGCGGGGAGCCGTCGTCCCAGGTGACGCCCGGTCGGAGGTTGAACGTCAGGGTCTGGCCGCTCGTGCTGAACGACCACGACTCGGCCAGCCACGGGTAGTACTGGTCGACCTGCAACTCGTTGAACTGGACGAGCGGCTCGTAGACGAAAGAAGGGACGCCCATTTGACCGAGGACGCTCGAGGTGTCGAAAGGGTTGAAATCATCGGTCAGGCGCGCTTCCACCACCGGCGCGATCGTCAACGAGGAGTTGTGGGGCGTGGTGCTAGTGGTGGGCCGGGGCTGCGTCGTGGTCGGGTCGGTCACGGTCGTGGTGGGCGAAGACGCGCTTACGGCGCCGCACCCGGTCAATGTCAGCAGGACAGCCACGAGGGCGGCCAAGGCCGACTTACGGCACCGAACAGCCCCCACGACCTACGGTTTTAGCAGCCCGGGGGCTTCCGCGGTCAGCGGGCGGCGGCGCCGCACCCTCGACGTCCCGACACCGGGCGACGGGGCGGGAGAGGGGAAAGCAGGCGCGCGAAGCGCTTTGCGCTCTAGGTTTGTTCACTCAGGCCGGCTGGCCGATCAGGTGGCGGGCCCATCAGATCGGAGGGCCCATCAGATCGGAGGAAGAGCCGGTGACATCCGAGCAGAAGTTCCCACCGGGGTTCTTGTGGGGAGCATCGACGGCGGCCTACCAAATCGAAGGCGCTGTGGGTGAAGGGGGGCGGGGGCGGTCCATCTGGGACACGTTCTCACACGCCCCGGGGCATACTCTCAACGGGGACACCGGCGATATCGCTTCCCGGCACTACTCACGCCTGGACGAGGATCTCGAGCTCATCGGCCGGCTCGGGCTGCCCTGCTACCGGTTCTCCGTTTCCTGGCCCCGGGTACAGCCCGATGGCAAGGGCCCGGCCAATCGGGGCGGCCTCGATTTTTACCGGCGCCTGGTGGCAGGTTTGCGCCAGCGCGGCACAATGCCGGTGGCCACCCTCTACCACTGGGACCTTCCCCAGGCC
>PMLI01000439.1 GCA_003158835.1 Acidimicrobiaceae bacterium | reverse complement strand
CGGTAGACCTCGGGATCGACCATGCCTGCCCCCAGTATATCCAGCCATCCGCTCTGCTTGCAGACGCGGCAGCCCTTGCCGCCACAGATCACACACGCAATGTCGACCTCGGCAGATGGCTCGGTAAAGGGGAAGAAACTGGGTCGGAGCCGGGCATGTCGCCCAGGCCCGAAGAAGGCACTGGTAAAACTTTCCAGTACGCCGGCCAGGTCGCCCATGCTGATGCCCTCGTCCACGACGAGCGCTTCAACCTGGTGGAACACGGGCAGGTGACGAGCGTCGGGGGTGTCCCGGCGGTAGCAACGGCCGGGGACCACGGCGTAAATCGGGGGTGGGCGAGACTCCATGAGGCGCACCTGCACCGGAGACGTGTGGGTCCGCAGCAGGACGCTCTCCGGTTGGCCCGCCTTCAGGTAGAAAGTGTCGAACATGCCTCGCGCCGGGTGGTGCGGCGGCATGTTGAGGGCCTCGAAGTTGTGCCAGTCGTCTTCCACTTCGGGCCCCTCGGCCACCTCAAAACCCATGGACACGAATATGTCCTCGAGTTCGTCGCGCACTTGGGTCACGAGATGGATATGGCCTCTGGCCACAGGTTGGCCCAGTCGCTCGGCCATGGGCCCGTGGCCGGCCCCGAACAAACCGACCGTTTCGCTCAAATCAAGACGCTCGGTCCGGGCTTGCCGGCGAGCCTCTTCAGCCGCCAGTTCGGCGTGGCGTTGGTCGGACAGTTGCTCGAGCTCGGCTCGTGCCTCCTGGAGCGCTCGGCCCAACCGGCGCCGTTCGTCCGGCGCCAGGTCCCCAAGGGTGCCCGTTATGGCAGAAAGCTCGCTTCTTTTCCCAAATGCCTCGGCTTCGACGGCGCGCAGAGCGGCCGAGGTGGGTGCGCCTGCTATGAGCGCCTTGGCGCGTTCGAGGGCCGGCTCGACTTCGTTCATATTCCCGCCAGCTTGCCAGTTCCGCCGTCTTCGTGCCCGGGCATTACCACCGGCACTGCCGTCGCCTGACGCCTCTGGCGAGCAGCCTCGAAACACAGGACGGCGGCCACCATGCCGACGTTGAGCGATTCGGCCCCGGCCGCCATGGGGACGCTGACCACGCCGTCCAGATAAGAGCTGAGCTCGGCTAGCGCGAGGCCGGCGGCCTCGTTGCCGAGGACCAGGGCGGTCGGCCGGGTAAGGTCGGTATTGGCGTAGTCGGCTCCCCCGGTGGCGGCCGTACCCAACCTCGCCAAGCCCCACTCCCCCATCTCGGTCAGCACTTCAGTGGCCGGGCCGGCTGAAACCACCGGTACGTGGAGGACGGCACCAGCCGAGGACCGGACGGCTTTGGGGTTCCAGACGTCGACGGTGCCTTCGCAGCACACCACGGCATCGGCGCCCGCCGCCCAGGCCGAGCGGACGACGGTGCCGGCGTTGCCCGGGTCCCTGACGTCGATGCACACCACCAGCAAGCGAGGATGGGCGGCCCCGACGTCGGCCATCGTGCAGACAGGCATGCCCACGACCGCGATGACCGGCTGCGGTGTGACGGTGCCTGCCACGCGGGCCAGCACCCCGGCCTCGAGCTCGAAGACGCGGGCTCCCTGCTCGTAGCACTGAGCCACCAAACCGGAGAGCCGAGCCTGGCGCAGAGGCGACGCCGGCTCCGGCTCCGGCCACGCCAGCCGGGCGGTACGGTACCCGTCAGGGCCCGGTTCGGCCGCGGCGCCCCGGGCCGAGCTCCAGCCCGCGTCCAGGTAAACGGCTTCGATGGGCGCGTGCGCCTTCAGCGCTTCGTCCAGCAGGTTGGCTCCCTCGATGACGAAGCGCCCTTCGTCGGCCCGGGCACTGCGCCGGCCGACGAGGCGCCGCAACCGCTGGACCCGCTGGTGCCGGTAGGCAAGGCTGGTCAAGGGGGCCCGCGCCGCAAACCGGCTGAGCCGGTCACCCTCCGGGGGGCCGGCCTGGATGGACGGCCAGGCTCCGCCGGCGACCGGCGACTGGTCACCTACGCCCCGGCGGCAGCTACCTTTACGCCCGTCGTCTCGGCCGTTACGCCTGCACCAGCTGCTCCGCCTGTACCAGGCGACGATGGGAGCGCCTCTCGGGCCAATTCGACCAAGCGAGCAAAGGCTGCCTCGTCTCGCACGGCGATGTCCGCCAGCACTTTCCGGTCCACTTCGATCTCCGCCGCCTTCAGGCCCGCGATGAAGCGGCTGTAGGAGAAGCCGTTGGCCCGGCAGGCGGCGTTGACCCGCTGCACCCAGAGCCGGCGAAAATCGCCCTTCCGGGCCCGGCGGTCTCGGAAGGCGTAGACGCCCGAGTGCATGACCTGCTCGTGGGCGGCCCGGTAACTGCGGCTCTTGTTGCCGTAGTAACCCTGTGCCGCCTCGAGTACCGACCGGCGGTGCTTCTTGCTATGTACGGCGCGCTTTACACGTGCCATCGCGATCTCCTTTCAGCCGCCGTCGGGCTCAGATACCGAGCAAGCGCTTCATCGACCGGACGTCGCTCGGGGAAACGTCCTGTTCACGCCCCAACCGCCGCGTTCTGCTGGACGGCTTCTTCTCGAGTATGTGCGACCGCATGGCCTGGCGCCGCCGCAGCCTGCCCGTGCCGGTCACCTTGAAGCGCTTAGCTGCGCCCCGGTCTGTCTTTTGCTTCGGCATCTGCTACCTCTCCAGTTTCCACGTGGCGCACCCTGACAGTCCGCGTACCCGCGCGTCAACATCGCCCAGTGGGGTACCGAAGGACAAGGTAGCAGAATGCTAGCTGCTCGCACCCACCACGCCGCCCGGGACGGGCGATCCGTTGACGGAGACGGCCGCGGCGAGCCCGGCGTCCGTGTCCTCTTCGCCGGCCGCACCAGCAGCGGAGGCGGCGCTCGGCGCCCGCTCTCCGTCCACGGCCACCGCCACGCCGGACGTCGCCGGCGCACCGGACGTCCCCGGAGGGAGGGGGGCGAGAACATTACCGGGAGCGGTTCCGTCGGTGACAGCCGCGGCGCCGACGGCGCCGTCTCGCGCCGCAGACGCATGGGCGACGCCGTCCGCCCCGGTCCCGGGGGTGGGCTTGCGCGCCGGCGGCTTGGCCCGGCGGTCGGGAGCCAGCACCATGACCATGTTGCGGCCGTCCAACTTGGGGGCGGCCTCCACCTTGGCGACGGCTGCAACCTCTTCCGCCAGATCTTCCAGGATCTTCATGCCGAGCTCGGGATGGCTGACCTCCCTACCCCTGAACATGATCGTGACCTTCACTTTGTGGCCCTCTTCGAGGAAGCGGCCCACCTGGCGCGTTTTCGTAAGGAAGTCACCTGTGCCGATCTTGGGCCGGTACTTCATCTCCTTGATGCTGGTGTTGGTTGCCTTCTTCCGGGACTCCTTCGCCTTCTGGGCCGTCTCGTACTTGAAACGGTTGTAATCCATGATCCGGCAAACCGGTGGGTTGGCGTCGGGCGCCACCTCGACGAGGTCGAGGTCCAGCTGACGGGCAAACGTCAGGGCGTCCGGGAGCGCCTTGACCCCGAGCTGTTTGCCCTCGGGATCTATGAGGCGTACTTCCCGGGCGCGAATGCGCTCGTTTACCCGGTGGTCGCTCAAATCTGTGGCAGTGGCTATGCGCTGTTCTCCTTGCTAAGGCCCCGGGCAGGGCTCCATGTGCCAGCATCGTCCGGGACGGTAATCAACTTGAGGGGCAAGACCAGGTGAGCAGGCTCACCGGGGCCAAAACGGGGCGGGGCGGGACTGGCCCCGGCCGGGCCGAGCCAACCCGGGACAGCCTGCTTCGGAGGGTGGCGGAACCGAGTGGTGAGCAGGGCACCATGCACGCGACCGACCTGAAGCGTCAATACGGGCCCTCAGCCGCACGACCGACTGAAACGGCCGGCGCCCGGTCAGCTGAGAGCGATGTCATAGTCGGCACACTAATAACCGTATGTGACCATTACGCGCTACCAGGCTCCTAACGCCACCGTACTTGTCGGTTCATCATAGAGTAGCGCGGTGAGCACGCTTTGGACACCGAGCGGAGAACACCCTATCCCCCGCCAGCCGGACGGCGCGGGACCGGGCGACGATAACAGGCGCCTCGTCGAGCCCCTAGGGGGTGGGGCCACGGGCCCGCCGGGGGCGACGCCAGGAGCACAGCGCGGCGAAGAGGGCGACTACCAGCCCAGTCCGGAGGAGGTCGGCCGGGCCCAGGAGGAGATGGAGGCCATGCGCCGGGAGCTGCTCCGGGCGCCGGTAGAGCTCGTCATTTCCAACAACGCTATGAGCCTGTGGGAACTGGCCGCCCTCCATCTCTCGGAGCGGCCGCCGCACCTGCCCGAGGCCCAGCTGGCCATCGACGCCTTGAGCGCCCTGGTCGAAGGGCTGCAAGGACGTTTGGGCGGGGCGGAGCGGACGTTGCGCGACGGCCTGGCCGAGATACGCATGGCGTTCGTCCAGATCCACAACGCCGAGCGCGCTCGCCAAGGCGGTAGCGCCGGCTGATCGGGCGCCGGCTGGTCGGGGCCCGGCTGGCCGGGCCTGGCGCTTTCAAGCGCCGGCGGCCAGCAACGGGACGAGCATCTCCCCGGCCGTCAGCCCCCCATGCCGGCACACCAACCGGGTGTCACCGCCGTCGGTGGGGTCGAGGTAGGCGTCATCACCAAGGGGGACGAGGGCCACGTCCCCCAGACGGCCCAGCCACTTGTCCCCCAGTGGCCCCCCCAGTAGGCCGGAAGCCACAACCTCGGCCCGGCTCGCCACCCAAGCCTCGCCCGCGTAGTGGGCCCGGGCGCACTCCAACAGGGCGGTAGCCTCGCCCGGCGGACTATGAAGCCATCGGAAACGCGCCTCGCCGCTGACCAGAACGGCGCCCGCCGCCACCTCGGGATCAAGCGGGCGGGCCCGGGCGCCCACGTCAACTTGCCCATGGTCGGCGGTCACGGC
>PMLI01000146.1 GCA_003158835.1 Acidimicrobiaceae bacterium | reverse complement strand
GACCACATACGGGCCCACGAGGTCGGCCTGGCCGCCTTCCACGCCGCCGGTGACCCCGAATCCTCCCCCGAAGCGGGGCCGGCCTGGCAACCCCTGAAGCTGTACTACTCGCTCTGGTCAAAGAAGCGGATGATGGCCCAGGTGGAAAAGTTCGCCGAGCTGGGGCTCCCCATCCCTTGGGGGGAGGAGCGCCTGGCCATGATGGCCGAGGTCCCTCAAGAGGAAGTCACGACCGAAGTCAACGTGGTCGACTGGCAAGGTGTGCGCAACGAGGCTTTGAAGGCGCATGCAACCCAGGTGGACCCCAACTCGCCGTTCTGGTTCGGCCTGCCGCCAGAGGTGGCGGACGAGCTCGGCTACGTGGACGAGTACCACCTGGCGCACAACCTCACGGGCTCGGGGATCCCCGAAGACGACCTTTTCGCCGGGGTCAGGCAACGCTTCGCCGGGGTCAGGCAATGCTTCGCCGGGGTCAGGCAACGGACCGGGCTGTGACCAACGTGACCAACGTGACCAACGAGACCGACCTCCCAACCGGAGGCAACGGCCCGCTGCCCAGCGGCCTGGTAACTCTCATCGTCGGGGACACGAGCCGGTCCCGGGGCACGGCAGTGGCGGGGCGCCGGCCCGCCGGCACCCCCGCCGCCGGCCCGCTCGTGCAATGGAGCTGCTCCTGGCCCGCCTCGGGCCGGGGCCCGGGACCGATGTCCGAGGGCTGCCCGGGCGAGGCCGACCTGACCTTGTCGCTCAGCCCCGCCGACGCCGAACTGGTGAGACAGGCGCGGCTATCGCCCAGTGTCGCCTTCATGCAGGGCAGGCTGAAGACGTCGGGGGACAACGCGTTGCTGTTGCGTGTCCTGGCCTGGAGCGCAACGGACGCCTTCGCTCCGGCGCTGGCGGCGTGGTCAGCCCAGGCCGAGGCGGCCGCGGCCCGCTGAACGGGCCTTTTGCCTACCGGTAGGAGCCGGCCCCACCGGCGGCCATCCGCTCGAGAGGGCCGGGGCCCCCGGCATCAGAGAAGACGTCCCCCAAGTCGTACGCGACCCGCCCGGACGGGCCGAAAAAGGCCGTGTTTATCTCCCGTTCGGCCATGAGCCGCCGGGCTCGCACGAGGATGGCGATGTAGACGAACAGCACCGGCAGCAGGGCCACCACGAGCCACCAAGCGGCCACCGAGCCCGTGGCCAGGGCAACCACCAGGGGCACGGCCAGCGTGGCGAGCATGACACTCAGGACGCGGCGCTGGCGGGCGACGGTGCCGGCCCGGGCCTTCGAACGCGCCACCGCCGGTCGCACGGGCCGCAGGGCGCGCACGGGTGCGGACGGGTTGAAGCGAGCACGTGGAGACAGAAGCACTGCGTACCCGTCCATACCTGCTCGGGCACGGCTAGGCCACAATTGGTACTTACGCACAGCACAAACTCCCCTGTCAAAGGCAGCTGCGCAAGGGCGCAGTGCGGGCTCAACGAGGACTGCCGGATTTATCCTGCCGGCTGCGTTGGACTGGTGGCAAACTAGCCCGCCACGCCCGAGCGCGTCAAGGGGAGACCGATAATCGGACGTTTTCCGTTGCCCCATGGCGTCGCCCAACGCACCCCGTCACGTTCCCAGCACGGCCCGTCAGGTTCCCATCACGGCCCGTCACCTTCTCATCACGGCCCGTCACGTTCCCAAGATGGCCCGTCAGGTTTCCAGCATGACCGTGACCGGGCCTTCATTGACTAGCCGCACCTGCATCATGGCGCCGAACCGTCCGGTGGCCACCCTGGCCCCGGCTGCCCCCAGTTGGCTAACGACGCGATCGACCAGGGCCCGGGCCAGGAGCGGAGGGGCCGCCTGGACGAACGACGGCCGCCGGCCCCTGGTCGTGTCGGCATAGAGGGTGAACTGGCTCACGACCAGCACGGCCAAACCCAGTTCGGCGGCCGAGCGGTTCATGTTGCCGGCCTCGTCGGGGAAAAGCCGGAGCTGCCAGATCTTGAGGGCCAAGCGGTCGGCAGCCACTTGGTCGTCGTGACCGGCAACTCCGACCAGAGCGCACAGGCCCGGCCCGATCTGGCCCACCACCTGCCCGTCCACGCTGACCGACGCCTCTGAGACTCGCTGCAGGAGGGCTCGCACCGCGCCGAGCATATTGCCCCTGCCTCCTAAGCTGGCGGCCATGGCCGTCGTCGAGGACGAGTACGGCGGCGGTCTGGTACCGGCCCACGCCGCCCCCTCCCCCCCGGCCCTGGCGCCCGGGCCGGCTCCCGCCCCCGGACCGGTGGCCCGGGCCGGGCGCAGCCCCCTCGTCCTCGAGCTGGCCGTGATCGCCTTCTTGGGGTGGATCTACGACTGGCTGCAAAACCTGGCGCCGCTGCGTACCGACCTGGCCCTGCGCCATGCCCGGGCCGTCCTTTCCTTCGAGGAACGCCTGGGCATAGACCCCGAGCGCGACCTCAACCACTGGCTCGCCCACCAGCACGTCCTGGCCTATATCGCCTCGGACTTCTATGACAACGCCATTTTCGGCGTGACACTGGGCCTGGCCGCCTGGGTCTGGTGGCGCCGGCCTGACCTCTACCGGCCCCTGCGCAACGACTTGGTGCTCGCCAACCTGATCGGCTTCGCCGTTTTCTGGCAGTACCCACTGGCGCCGCCGCGCATGCTCCCCGGTTTCGTCGACGTCGTCGAGAAAGTAGGCGGCCTGGGGTCCTGGCACAACGCCCTGGTCTCTCACGCCGACCAGTTGGCGGCCATGCCTTCCATGCACCTGGCCTGGGCCTTGTGGTGCTCGCTGGTTGTCTGGCGCCTGGCCCGCTCCCACGCTCGGTGGCGCGGGGCGGCCGGCGCCTTCGGCCTCCTATACCCCTTGGGTACTGCGTTGGTGGTGCTCGCCACGGCCAACCACTACACCCTGGACGTGCTGGCGGGCGTCGCCACCCTCGTTACCTCGGTCGTGGTGGTAGAGCTCGGGCCCCGGGCCGCCAGGCGAGCCCGGGGCGGCTCAGCCGGCTCAGCCAGCTCAGCCGGCTCAGGCGGTACGGGCCGGGTCAGGGGCCGGTGACCGGCGCTACCAGCGGCCGTGGACGTAAGAGCGGATGTCCTCGTCGTAAGTAGCCCGCAGCAGGGCGGCCTTTGCTTCGGGCAGGCGGGGCCGGCTGCCGGCGGCGGCGTTGGCGACGGCCTGCTCGGGGTTGCGAGCGCCCGGTATGACGGTGGAGACGCCAGGGGCGTCGGCACACCAGCGCAGCGCCACTTCCGGCAGCGTCCAGCCCTCGGGCACGGCGGACTTGGCCAGCCGTGCGGCGGCGCGGGCCCCGACTTCGAACGGCACTCCTGAAAACGTCTCGCCGATGTCGAAAGCCTCCCCGGCGCGGTTGTAGGTCCGGTGGTCACCGGGGGGGAAGGTCGTGCTCTCGGTGTACTTCCCCGACAACAGGCCCGACGCCAGC
>PMLI01000207.1 GCA_003158835.1 Acidimicrobiaceae bacterium | reverse complement strand
GGTATTCGGTGGTCGGTATTCGGTCGGTCGCCGGTGGTCAGCAGCCGGTCTTGGACGCGGCAGAACTGTCACCCACGAGGTGGAGGGTGTCCTCCGTATCCTAGCGGCCTCCGGACAAAAGCGTAGGGCCAGTTCCACTTCGTTGGTACGCTGGTCCAATGGGCTCGAGCGACATCTTCCGCCCGCTTCGCGTCGATGCCGCCCGCAACCGCGAGGCCATTTTGGAGGCGGCCAGGCAGGTCTTCGCCGAGAGCGGCATGGACGCGGCGTTGGAGGAGATCGCCCGGCGGGCCGATGTGGGGATCGCGACCCTTTACCGCCGGTTCCCGACCCGACAGGACCTCGTGGCGGCCGCCTTCGAGCCCCGGCTGCGCGCCTATGAGGCTGCGGCCCGGGCCGCTATCGCGGCGCCGGACCCGTGGGAGGGGTTCAGCACCTTCGTCCGCACCGCGTGCTCGATGCAGGCCGCCGATGCCGGGTGCGCGGATGTGTTCTCTCTCACGTTCCCGACCACCACCGAGCTCGACCGGCAGCTTCGGGCGGCCACGGCCGGGCTCAACGACGTCATCGAGCGCGCCAAAGCCCAGGCCGCGCTACGCGCCGACTTTGTTCTGGAAGACCTCGTCGTCTTGCTGATGGCCAACGCCGGCGTGGTCAACGCCACCAAGCGGCACGCGCCCGAGGCGTGGGAACGATTTGCCGCCTACATGCTCGACGCGTTCCGGGCACCGGGTGCCTCGCCGCTGCCCGAGCCGGTCGGTCCGGCCCGCCTCGCCCGCGCCATCCGGCGCTCCACGGCGCGGCGATGACGGCCATGGAACTGGGGATCCTGTCGCTGGGCGACATCCAGACCAGCCCGGCAACGGGACAACGGTTCGGCACTATGCAACGCATTGACGAGATCATCGGCTACGCCGCCCTGGCCGACGATCTCGGGCTCGATCTATTCGCTCTGGGTGAGCACCACACCCTGGACTTCGCCGTCTCGTCCCCCGCTGTCGTACTGGCTGGCATCGCGGCCCGGACAAAATCGGTCCGCCTCACCAGTGCGGTCACCGTGCTGAGCGTGCTCGACCCGGTCCGGGTCTACCAGGACTTCGCCACACTGGACCTCCTCAGTCACGGCCGGGCCGAGATCATCGCCGGCCGCAGTGCCTTCGCCGAGCCGTTCGCCATTTTCGGCCAGCCGATCGAAGAGTACGACCAACTGTTCGCCGAGAAGCTCGCGCTCCTCCTCGAGCTCGTCCGCTCCAGCCACGTCACCTGGTCGGGTCGTTACCGGCCGCCCCTGGTGGCCGCTCCCATCGCACCGCGTGCCCACCAGCAGCCCTTACCGGTCTGGGCCGGAGTGGGAGGCTCCCCGGCCAGCGCGCAACGGGCCGGGCACCTGGGCCTGCCGATGGTCCTCGGCTTTATCGGCGGCTCCTTCGCGCACGCCCGGCGCACGGTCGACATCTACCGGGCGGCCGGAGAGCGAGCCGGCCACCCCGAGAAACTGCGGGTGGGGATCTCGACCCATTTCTTCGCCGGCGCCACACCGAGCGCGGCACGCGCCGTGTTCCCGTACTACCAGGAGTACCTCCGCCCCAAACCCCCTACCAACCGGGGGTTTCGCGTCGACCGGGAGCAGTTCGAGGCCGGTGCCCAGCCCGGCCACGCGATCATGGTGGGATCGACCGACGAACTGGTCGACAAGATTGTCGACGCCCATCTGGTGCTCGGAGTCGACCGGTTTATCGCCCAGATCGACTGGGGCGGTCTGCCGAGCGGCCTCGTGGAGGAGTCGGTCACCCGTTACTCGACTGAGATCGCACCGGCCGTCCGCCAGGCCGTGGGCCCGGCTGCCCTTTGAAAGCCCAGGGCTCCCCTGCCCTTGCCGGCGTCCTGTCATCCCCAAGCTCGGGCGGCAGCATCCTCGATAGCGGTGCTGGCCGCTCTCGTAGGGCGAACCGGACGTTCCCGGCGCCAGCTTGCTGGTCAGCCGCATGACGGCGGCGGTGGGCTGGCAATGGGCGCACGGCCGGCGCGTCGGAGACGCGGGCCGGTTCGGGCCGCTCAGGTGGGCCGAGCGCCCGGCGGGCGGTGACGATCGAGCCCGACGGGACGGCCAGGGTTTCCGGCGCCCCTCCGGGGCTGAGCGTCAGCGCCCGCCGACGCCAGAGCTGACCATGGTCACCCCTCAGCGCCGGCGCCGGACGCCCTCGGCCAGGAGCGCGATGAAGCTTTCGACCAGGGCGGAGTCGCGTGAGGGTGGCCTCAGCCGGATGCGGTAGAAGAGCAGGGCCACGATCACGTCCGCCACGAGGTCCTGGTCGAGGTCCACGCGGAGCTCGCCCCGGGCGGCGGCCCGGAGCAGGATCCTCCCGACCATCTCGCGCCGGTGAGCGAGGAAGTGCTGTTCCAGCGCCTGCTCCAGGTCGGGATGGTGTTGCGAGGCGGCGGCCACGGCTTCCACCATCGCTCCCCGGGGAGAACGCATGGCGATAAGGAGAGCACCCAGGGCGGAGCGGACGTCACCGTCAAGTGAGCCCGTGTCGGGCTCTGCCATCGCGTCCCGACCGAGCTCGTCCAGAGCCTCCACGACCAGGGCCACCTTGTTGCGCCAGGCGCGGTAGATGGTGGCTTTGCTCACGCCCGCCCGGGCCGCGATGGCGTCCATCGAAACCAGGTCAAAACCGACCTCTCCGAGCAGTTGGACCGTCGCCTGCAAGACCGCTTGCCTGGAAAGCTCGCTGCGGGGCCGGCCTCTGGCTCGGCGCGGACCGATCTCCTGGGCCAGGGTGCTCATTTCCCCGCCTCGTGCCGGCCCACCTGCCGGTCCCGGGCGGGCCGGTCAGCTCGTTGGGAGCGGGCATGCCCGGGGCCGGCCGCGCCGGGCCACACCTCCTGGCCACGCTCGAGGGGGGCGACGGGTAGGGGGACAGCGGCGCTCGGGACGTCCGGGACGTCCGGGACGCCGGAAGGCGCCACCTGAGCGGCACGGGCCGGCAGGAAGAGCAGGGCCGTCAGGGCGCCGGCCAAGGCCACCGACATGCCGAGCAGGTCGGCCAGGTTGACGCCACCTACGTACGACGCCTTGGCCGCGCCGGCCAGGAGCGAGCCCAGCGCGGTGGGCAGCCGGGACGCAACGATGAGGGCACCGCCCACCGACGAGTTGGCGGCGTGGGCCGCGGGCGCAGGCAAGTGCAACGACACCAGAGTGGAGGAAAGATGGCCGCGGTAGTGCTGGTTGAGGACGCTGCCCAGGACGGCCACGCCGAGGGCGCCTCCGACCTGGATGTCGGTGCCGTTCATGGCGGAGCCCACCCCTGCCTCCCGTTGAGGCAGGGAGCCCATGATCGCCTCGGTGGCGGGCGACATGGTGAGGCCCATGCCCAGGCCCGCCACCAGGATCGTGATCAGCACCGGGAGGTAACCCGAGTGGACGGTGAGACGGCTGAGCATCCCGAGCCCGATCGCCACGATGCTGAGGCCGGCGACGACCACCAGCTTGGTGCCCACGCGCTCGACAATGAGAGACGCCAGCGGGGCGGCAACGACCAGTGTCAACGCCACCGGTGCCAGCCGGAGCCCCGCCTGCAGGGGGCTGTAACCGAGCACCGACTGAAGGTACTGGGTCAGGAGGAACATGGCGCCGAACAGGGCGAAGAAGACCAGGCTGACGGACAAGCTGGCGGCCGAGAAGCGGGCGTTGGAGAAGAAGTCCATCCGGAACATCGGGTGGTCGCTGCGCAGTTCCCACATGACGAAGGTGGCTATCAGCAGGGCGCCGCCCACGAGCGCGGCCAGTACGGCCGGGTCGGTCCAACCGTCGACCGGCGCCTCGATGATCCCCCAGAGCAAGGTCCCGAGGCCGGCGATCGACAGCACGGTACCGCCCGGGTCGGGACGGCGAGCCTCCTCGTCCCTGGACGTCGGCACCAGGGAGGCCACCGCCACCAGACCNNAACACCGAGCCCCACCAGAAGTGCGACAGCAGCCAGCCACCGAGGATCGGCCCCAGGGGGTAGCCCAGCCCGGATGTCCCGGACCATATGCCGATGGCCCTGGCGCGTTCCTTGGGGACGGAAAAGACATTGGTGAGGATCGAAAGCGTCGCCGGCATGACCAGCGCCCCGCCGACCCCCATGATGCAGCGGAACCCGATCAGTTCAGTGGCGGAACTGGCGAAGGCGGAAAGGACCGAGCCCGCCCCGAACACCGACAAGCCGATCAGGAGGGCGCCCCTGCGCCCGGCCCGGTCGCCCAGGCTGCCGAAGGTTATGAGCAGACCGGCGAACACGACCGTGTAGCCGTCCACGATCCACTGCAACTGGCTGTCGCTGGCATGGAGCTTGCGCACCAGCGTCGGCAACGCCACGTTGAGGATCGTGTTGTCCAGTGCCACCAGCAGAAGGCTGAGGCACAGGACCACCAAAACGGCCCACTGGCGCCCCCCGGCGTGTGTGGCCTGCGCAGTCGGGGCCTTGTCCAAGGATGACCACCCCCTAAGAAAACGAAACGGTATCGTTTACTTTATTCACGGGGCGCCACGCTGACAACAGGTCGAAGCGGCGCCGCCCGCGTCCACCGGGCCGGCCTGGGCTGTTTTCGCACCGGGCAGCCACCACCGCATCTGGTTCGCCTGGGATGTCGGCACCCCCCTCGAGCGGGGCGGCCTTGCGGGCCCCCGGCCGCCCGGGACGACGTGCTCAGATAACCGGGAGGCCGGCCTGGGCCCAGGCCTCGAACCCACCGACGAGGTCCGTGGCGCTTGTCAGTCCCAGCTCCCGCAGGGAAGCGGCGGCCAGGCTGGACGCGTAACCAGCCTGGCAGATGATTACGACAGGCTGGTCCGCCCGGCTGATGGCGGGGTGACGATGGGGACTGGTGGGGTCGAGGCGCCATTCGAGCACATTGCGTTCGATCACGAGCGCCCCCGGGATCCCCCCGTACTCGGCCCGCTGCGCCGGCGGGCGGATGTCTACGAGCAGTCCGCCGGATGCGCCAAGCCGGCCCGCCTCGCCCGCATGGACGCGACCGTAGGTGGCACGGGCCCGTTCCAGCAACCGGTCGACGCCACTGAGGGCCGTCCCGGTGCCGGTGGTACCGGTGGTGGGCGTGCCCGCGGTTGTGCTCGCCGGCCGTCCCGTCAGGGCGCGCCCGTCCAATGGGTCTCTACGCGGCTGGGGACCAGACCGGTGGCCGACGTCGAATAGAAATTCACCCAGGTGAGCGGTGGCGCATATGCGTGCACGCTGGTCGCCACCTTCTCGTCCAAATTGACGACGCTGTGGACGTAATCCGGTCCGAAGGATTTCCCCTCGGAACGGACCAGCCGGCGCCGGTCCAGGTGCCGTCCCAGACGGGTCGTGCTCGTCTCGTCGAGAGCGCCGCAGACAACGTGGAACGCACCTGAAGAGCCTCCATGGTCGTGCAGGGCCAATCCGCCGTCGGTTGACCAGTGGATGACCCAGACCTCGTAGTCCACCGTCCGCTCGAGCCTTTCGTAGCGACGCTCGCCCGCCGGGAGAGCGGAGAACTGTGCCCACGGTCTCACCTGCAGCCCGTACCGGGTCGCAAGGGCGAGAAGCCTCGGAGGCGACCACGCCAGGCTGCCACGGGGCACCGGCGACGTCGCCGGTGCCACCCGCTCGGCCCGCCGCGGCATGGTCACTGTACCCGGGACGGCGCTACGCATCACAATCAACTTGACAAAATCAATGGAATTAGTAAAAAGACGGTGGCCCGAGCCTCCTGTCCGGTGTAGGTGCAGGGCTCCCGGGCCGCCAGCCCTGCACTTCTGGGCGCTTCCGCCGCACCCGGCCGCACCCGGTCGGGGCCCGGGCCGCGGCTCAGGGACGGCGTAGAATGTTCAATGGCACGGGAGGCCACGATGACTGATAGGGGAACACAGGAATTAGAAGCGCATTTTGCCCACGAAGAAATCCAGAGGATCAAGCAGGACCTCGACGGGTTCACCGAGCAGCACTACGCCGGCATCACGGCCGTGGTGGGGGCGATGGTGCACTGCATAAAGGCGGGCGGGAAGGTCATGTTCTGCGGCAACGGTGGTTCAGCCGCTGAGGCTCAGCATTTCGCAGCCGAGCTGGCTTGCCGGCAAAACTACGACCGTCCCCCGGCGGCTGGCTTGGCTCTCACCGTCGACAGCTCGGCGCTCACGGCCATCGCCAATGACTACAGTTACAGCTCCATCTTTGCCCGCCAGGCGACGGGGCTGGGCCGCAAGGGTGACGTGCTGGTCTGCATTTCCGCTTCAGGCACGTCCAAAAACGTCGTATCCGCCCTGAACGAGGCCGAGGGAAGAGGGATCACCACCGTAGCCATGACCGGCAAGTCCCCCCGGGACCTGAAGGCCGCCAATTACGTCCTGGCCATGCCGAGCACGGACACCGCCCACGTCCAAGAACTTCACCTCATCGTCGGTCACGTCATTCTGTCCTTGGTGGAGCGGCTCCTGTTCCCGGCGAAGGCACCCGGATCGATTTCGTCGCCTTTCGGGTGGGGCGAACACCTGTAAATACGCGGTGAGCCGGGGCTAATCGGTTGGACCAGGTTTAGGCGCGGGCCCGGTTCAGCTCGCGGGCGCGGCCCTGGGGCACCTTGCCTCCAATTCCTCCAAACGGCGCAGAGCGGTACTGGCGTCGCGTCGCATGGCCGTTGCTTGACGAGCCGTCATGCCCTGAGCGGTCCGGCGGGCGATTGTCTGCTCGAGCTCACTGCGCATGAAATCGGCCCGGCCGGCCACGCCGAGGCAATCCTCGAACAGTGCGCACTCGGGACAAAGTGACAGGCCATCGGTCGTGGTGGCTATTGGGTTCGCCTCGCGTCGTCCCGGCTCCGGCCGGACCTATTCAGTGGACGACCCGAGCGTACAACCGTGCTGCGGGCCGGACGCGGATCCGTGACGAATGGGCACGGGGACCTACCAATCGGGACCGCCGGCGCCCCTCTCTAGACGTCTGCCCCGACAGGTTCAACCAGTTCCGGCAGGGCGGCTTCCCGGTCGCCGGGCTCGTGGACCAGCAAAGCGACAAAGACGGCCACAAAGCACGTCGCCGTCGCTGGCCCAAATCCTCGAGGAGCGGCTCGGTCCGGGCGTCGGGCGGCGGGCCCCCCTCCTGGCGGCCGGCGCGGGCCTGTGCCGCTCGGGCCTGTGGCGCTCGGGCCCGTTAGGCGATCTGCTTCCAGACCGCTTGGGCGCCTCCCCGTTTGCAGAACCAGAGACGGCCGGCCCGGTCACAGTAAAGGTCGCCCGTCTCACCTGGCACCGGGTGCGACGCCAGGGGCCCGGGCGTGAGCTGGACCTGGGCCGAGGCGCCCGAGAAGGTCCCGCCGCGACCAGCCCGGCTGTGGCCCTGCACCCCGTTGCCGTTCTCACTGAGCCCGAGCACGCCGGTCTGGTTCTTGCTGTCGCCGACGACGCACCCGGTCCCGGACGCGCCACTGCCGGGGCCGGTAACGGCCCGGATGGCAGGGCCCGTGCCGCTGTTGGCCACATGGACGGTGGGCGCTTTGCTCGTGGCTTGAGCAACCAGCGCCCTGCCGACCGGTCCGGTACCAGTGACGGAGATGCCCGTCGGGCCGCCGGCCGACACGCCCACGCTGGTGCCGTTGGCCGCCACGGCCGTAGGGCCGGAAGCGACCACCCCGATCGTGGCGCCGGCAGCNNTGGGCCCGCTGGCCGACACGCCCACCGTGGTGCCGTTCGCAGTCACGGCGGTGGGGCCGGACGCATTCACGCCGATGGTGCCGCCGCTGGCCGTCAGCGCGGTCGGGCCGCTGGCCGACACGCCCACCGTGGTGCCGGAGGCTTGCACAGCGGTTGGGCCGGAGGCATTTACCGCGATATTCCCGCCGGTGGCATTGACCGCGGAAGGGCCGCTGGCGGCGATGCCCACCGCGCTGCCAGTTGCGGTAATCGCGGTTGCACCGGAGGAACTGACACCGACCGCGCCGCCGTTGGCCACCAGGCCGGTGGCACCCTCGGTATTGATACCGGTCCCCGTCCCTCCCGACGCGTTGAGGCCGATGCCACTGACGCTCGTTGCGTACATCCCCCAACCCCCGCCGGCGTGGGAACCCCAGACACCTATGCCAAGACCGGAGGTGCCGTTGTTTTGGCCCCGCAGGGCCGAGGAGAACCCGCCCGGAGCAGTGCTGCTGATCAGACCGAGGACAGCAGCGGCGTTCGAACCAGTGCTGTCACTGGTGCCCGAGATCGCCGTACCGAGCGTGTTGCGCCCCTGCACCCCGATGTTCTTGGCCCCGAACGCCAAACCGAGCACCCCGGCACCCGAGCCCGCCACCAAGCCGCTGTTATAGCCGATGACCCCGTTGCCGGCGCCGTTATCCGTAAAACCGTAGACCCCATTGGTGACCCCGCCCTTGCCGGCCGTCGCCCCGGCTCCGGCCCAACCGCCCACGCCGGCCGGATAGCTGGCGCTGGTCCCGCTGTAGGTGGAGTCATTTCCGAGCAGCACGACCCCCCCGAAACCGGAGGCGCCGTCATAGCGGACAGAAGTCCGGGCCTCCGCGGTCGTCTCATTACCGGCGGTGACACTGGTGCCGTTGGAAGCAGCCGCCGGCAACGCATCGCGATTAGCCAGGGCGGCGCCCCCAACCACTGTCACCGCCGCCGCCCCGAGCGCCTTGGTAAGGACGCCCCTCCTGCTGATGGCGCCGTCCGGACCAGGTGCCGACGTCGCCGGGGCACCCTGCGGTGGGCTCGGTGGGCTCGGTGGGCTCGTGCGACCCTCCAAACGGTCCCGAAGCTGCGCGTTGTCCCGGACGAGCCGGTCACAAATCGCTCGCAACTCCTCCATCTCAGCTGCCAGTACCTCGATCCGGACAGGGCCTGCTTCGCTCATCGCAAACCTCCATGACCAATAGGTCCCGAAGACTAGCGAGCCGTTGGCTTCGACAACAGAGGCAATTACCCCGTGACGGTTTGGTGATGCTCAGGTGGCGGTGCCGCGACGGGCCCGTCGCGGGCGGGGTGACAGGCCGGTACCGCGCCGAAGACACTGGCTTTATCCCCCGAGGCGTTGTCGGTCCCCATCGCGTTGTGTGTGCGCACGAACACACACGCGACGTGGATATCCTGCTCTGCGTGGGCAGCAGAACATTCTGAGTGGTGGAGCACCCGGATATGCGCTCGCTTAGCGCGAAGCTCCGGTGCTAGAGGCCGCCGTTGGCCACGAAGGCGTCGACTTTTATTTGCAGTTCGTCCAGGACGGCCGCAGGTACATGCCCACGACCTTCGTCATGGACCTTCCGTATTTTGACACCAACCGGGCCCAGGACATCGCTGTCGAACCGTTGCACTCCGTTGAGAGGGTGTCCCTCATCGTCTTTGGTATTCCAGGCCTTACGGTAAAGAGCCGTATAGCGTATGGACTGCTGAAGCCGAAGCGTGGCGTCCGCTTCGCGTCGCG
>PMLI01000055.1 GCA_003158835.1 Acidimicrobiaceae bacterium | reverse complement strand
GGCGCCGGCAAGTCGACGCTCGCCGGTCTGCTCGTCCGCGAGCTCGGTCCGGTCGCCGCGCTGGTTCCGATGGACGGCTTCCACCTGGCCCAAGTGGAGCTCGGGCGGCTCGGCCGGGCCGCCCGCAAGGGTGCGCCCGACACTTTCGACGTCCACGGCTACGCGGCGCTCCTGGCCCGCCTGCGCACTGAGATGCGGGAGACGGTCTACGCACCGGCCTTCCGCCGGGATCTCGAGGAGCCCATCGCCGGGGCCATCCCNNCGCCGCGCCGGCGCCGACTTCATCGTCCGGGGCGTATAGCAATCGTGCCGGGCGTGTAAACAAGCCTCCCTCGTTATCCTGAACAAGTACCCCAGCAACCCTCTTCCACAGTCGCGGCCACAGAGGTGGCGTCGCCCGGATGGGTGAGGCGGTTGTGGAGCTATATGCTCGGGCACCGCCGGGACGTGGTGCTGTCACTCGGTGCTGCCGTGCTGGGCAGCGCCTGCCAGACCGTGGTCCCTCTCGTCGAACGCGAGATCGTCGACGGCGTCATCCTCAGCCACACGACACCTCTATGGCCGTGGCTGGTGCTGCTGGTCGGCCTGGCCCTGGCCGGCTTCGGCTTCGCCTACATCCGCCGCTACCGGGGCGGCCGGGTGGCCCTGGCGGTCCAGTACGACCTGCGCAACGCCATGCACGATCATCTCCAATCCATGGACTTCGACAACCTCAACCGGATGCCGACCGGCCAGCTGGTGGCCCGGGCCAACTCGGACTCGACCCTGGTGCAAGGCCTCCTCAGCTTCTTCCCCATAATGAGCGGGAACGTCTTGTTGATGCTGGTGTCGCTGGGAGTGATGATCTACCTCTCACCCCTGCTGGCCCTGGTCAGCCTCACGGTGGCACCGGCCCTGCTCTTCGTCTCGTACCGCATGCGGTGGCGGATCTTCCCCGCTACCTGGGACGGCCAGCAGCGGGAGGGCGACGTGGCCCAGATAGTGGACGAGGACGTCAACGGGGTGCGGGTGGTGAAGGCGTTCGGCCAAGAACGCTCCGAACTGGAACGCCTGGCCCGGGCGTCGTCGAAGCTGTACGGCTCGCAGATGAGGGCGGTCCGCCTCCAATCGCGCTACCAGCCCCTCCTCGAGGCCATCCCCGCCGTCGGCCAGGTGATCATCCTCGCCCTCGGTGGCTGGCTGGCCCTCCACCGCGAGATCACTCTCGGGACCTTCCTGGCTTTTTCGACCTACATCGGCCAATTGCTGGCGCCGGCTCGCCAGCTGGCCGGCGTTCTCACCATCGGGCAGCAGGCTCGAGCCGGCGTCGAACGCATCTTCCAGCTCCTGGACCTCGAGCCCGCCATCTCCAGCCCTCCGGGTGGCGTCGAGCTCGGGCCCCTGCGAGGTGAGATCGCCTTCTCCGGCGTGCACTTTGGCTACGGCCAGGACCAACCGGTGCTCCGCGGCCTGGACCTCCGCATCGCGGCGGGCGAACGGGTAGCCATAGTGGGCCCCAGCGGGAGCGGGAAATCCACCGCGGCGATGCTCGTGCCGCGCTTTTACGATCCCGGTCAGGGGGTCGTGCTGGTCGACGGCCACGACGTGCGCGACGTGGCCCTGGGATCGCTCCGGGGCCAGGTGGGCGTGGTCTTCGAGGAGAGCTTCCTGTTTTCCGACACCGTGCGGTCCAACATCGCCTACGGGCGCCGGGATGCCACGGACGAGGAGATCGAGGCGGCAGCCAGGGCGGCCCAGGCCCACGAGTTCATCGAACGCCTTCCGCAGGGTTACGGCACCGTCGTGGGCGAGCGGGGCCTCACCCTGTCGGGCGGCCAGCGCCAGCGGGTGGCGCTGGCCCGGGCCATCCTCTACAACCCCCGCATCCTCATCCTCGACGACGCCACCAGCGCCATCGACGCCAAGATCGAAGAGCGCATCCACGACGCCCTGCGCGCCGTCATGGCCGGCCGGACGACCCTGCTCATAGCCCACCGGCGTTCCACCCTGCACCTGGCCGACCGTATCGTCGTCCTCGAGGAGGGGCGGGTGGTGGACCAGGGCACCCACGACGAGCTGCTGGCCCGCAGCGCCACGTACCACGCCCTGCTGGCCGGGCTCGAAACCGATCTGGCCGCGCCGGTCGGCGACCGGATCGAAGCGCTGGCCGCCATTTCGTCCTCCGTACAGGCCAGTCCGTCCTCCGAACTGGGAGGTACCACCAAACCGGCCTGGGACGGCCGCGGCTACCGCGGGCCTGCCGCCGCCGGCCATACCCGCACTATCGGGCCCCCCAGCATCGGGCCCGGGCTGGGCGGCGGCGGGGGCGGGTGGCGCCTCAACCTGGCCCCCACCCCTGAGCTCCTGGCCCGGGTGGACGCCCTGCCCCCGGTGCGCGACGTGCCCGCCATCGACGTCGCCAACGAGCCCGACCAGGACAGGGATTTCAACTTGAGACGGTTGCTGGCGGAGTTCCGCCGCCCTCTGCTGGGAGGCCTGGTCCTGGTGGTCCTGGACGCCCTCGCCTCCCTGTCCGGCCCCGTGCTGGTGAAGACGGGCCTCGACCGCGGGGTGTCGAAGGGCTCCTTGGCCGTGTTGTTCGGGGCATCGGCCATATACCTGGTGGTCGTCCTGGCCGACCTGGTCGACGAGATCTTCGAAACGTTCATAACCGGGCGGACGGCACAGCGGATCATGCTGTCGCTGCGGATCCGGATCTGGGCCCAGCTGCAACGGCTTTCGCTCGACTACTACGAGCGGGAGATGGCCGGGCGCATCATGACCCGGATGACGACCGATGTCGACCAGTTCGAATCTCTGATCGAGAACGGGCTGCTTTCCGCCCTGGTCTCCGCCGTGACCTTCGTGGGGGTAGGCGTGGCCCTGGTCGTCATCAACCCCGAGCTCGGGCTTTGCACCCTGACCGTGATCGTCCCTTTGTCGGTCGCCACCGTGATGTTCCGGCGCCGGGCGGCCCGGCTTTACGACCTGTCCCGGGAACGGATCGGCATCGTCAACGCCGATTTCCAGGAGAGCTTGTCAGGGGTGCGGGAGGCCCAGGCGTTCGTGCACGAGGCGCCCACCAAGGCCCGGTTCCACCGCCTCGGTAAGGATTACCTCGAGTCCCGGGTGGCGGCACAGCGCCTGGTCGCCAAGTACTTCCCCTTCGTCCAGTTCCTGTCGTCGGTGGCGGACGCCATCGTGCTGGGCGTGGGCGCCGGGCTCATCGCCAGGGGACAGCTGGCCTCCGGGGCGTTGATCGCCTTCATCCTCTACATCGACCTGTTCTTCTCCCCCATCCAGCAGCTGTCCCAGGTCTTCGACTCCTGGCAGCAGACGCGCGTCTCCGTGCGCCGCATCTCCGAGCTCATGCAGCTCGAGGCCCGCACCCCGCCGGCAGCCGAGCCCCTAGAGGTAGGCAGGCTGGCGGGCGGCATAACGCTCGACAACGTCCGCTTCGCCTACCCGGTGGCGGCCAGCCGGCCCGGCTTCGACGGCGCCGGTGCTCCCGACCGGCCAACGGGCCGCACAGACGGGCACCTAAGGGCGGCTGGCGCCCCGAGACCGCCCGAGGCCCTGCGGGGCATCAGCCTGCGCATCAAGCCGGGTGAGACCGTGGCCCTGGTGGGAGAGACGGGCGCGGGCAAGTCCACCGTGATGAAGCTCCTGGCCCGGTTTTACGACCCTGACGAGGGCAGCGTCCGGGTCGACGGCCTGGATCTGCGGGAGCTGGATCTCCCTTCGTTCCGCCGCCAGCTCGGGTATGTGCCCCAGGAGGCGTTCCTTTTCTCCGGCACCCTGAGGGACAACATCGCCTACGGGCGCGACGACGCCCCGGACGCGGAAGTCGAAAGGGCGGCCCGAGCCGTGGGAGCCCACGAGTTCATTGCCGCCCTGCCGGGTGGGTACCGCCACGAGTTGTCCGAGCGGGGCCGGTCCCTCTCGGCCGGCCAACGCCAGCTCATCGCCCTGGCCCGGGCCGAGCTGGTCGACCCGGCCCTGCTCTTATTGGACGAAGCCACGTCCAACCTCGACCTGGCTACCGAGGCCCGGGTGGCGGCGGCGATGCACCGGGTGTCCCGGGACCGCACCACCGTCCTCATCGCCCACCGCCTGCAGACGGCGCAGTCCGCCGACCGCATCGTCGTCCTCGACGGGGGCCGGGTCGTCGAAATGGGGACGCACGAGGAGCTACTGGAACGAGGCGGGGCCTACGCCGCCATGTGGCAGGCGTTCGAGATGGTGGGCCGTCGGCATCACGGCACGCCTCTCGACGCCACCCCGCAATAAGCGCTCAGCGGATGGCGCCGAGCGTGATGCCGGCGACGATGCGGCGCTGGGCCGCGATGGCCACGATGAGGATGGGCGCGATGGTGATGAGCGCGGCCGACATGATCAGGTTGTAGTTGATGTTGAACTGGCCCTGGAACACCGATAGGCCCTCGGAGATCACGTCCATGCTGGTCGAGTTGACCACGATGAGCGGGAACAAGAAGTTGTTCCAGTTCTGCAGGAAAGAGATCATGCCGAAGGCGGCGATGATGGGGCCGGCCAGGGGCGCATAAACATTGAGAAAGATCCGGAACTCCGAGGCGCCGTCGATCCGGGCCGCCTCACCGAGCTCGTAGGGCAAGCCGAGGAAGAACTGGCGGAACAAAAAGCCACCGAGGGCGGAGGCAATATTCGGGACGATAAGCCCCTGGTAGGTGTTGAGCCAGTGGAAATCGGCCAGGATCTGCACCACGGGGACGATGATGGTGGAGAAGGGGACCATAAGGCCGCACAGCAGGACGTAAAACAGGACGCGTTTGAAGCGGAACTCGTACATGGCGAAGGCATAACCGGCCATGAGGGAGGTGACGATCTGGCCGATCGTGGACGCACCGCTGAATATCACGCTGTTTAGGAACCACCGCCCGAACGGCGCCGAGTTCCAGGCCTTCACGATGTTGCCCCATTCGAAGTGGCTCGGCCACAGCGACGCCCGCAAGTCCAGGATCTGCGTATTGGGCTTGATGGCGGTGCCGAGCATCCACACCAGCGGGAACACCACGACCAGGACGGCCACGCCGAGTAGGGCGTAGACGAGCGCCCGGGACACGAACAAACGGGGGCTATGCATCGCGGACCGTCCCGTGCCCCAAGAAGCCCACCAGGCCGAGCGTGGTGACGAGCGAGATGAGGAACAATATGACCCCCATGGCATCGGCCTGGCCCGTGTTGAACTCGATGAAACCCTGGTTGAAAATGTAGAAAAGCGCCGTCGTGGTGGCCCCGTTGGGCCCGCCGTTGGTGAGGATGTCGATCTGCGTGAAGGTCTGCAGGCCGGTGAGAGCCGTGATCACCAGGATGAGGACCGTGTTACGCCGTAGCAGAGGCCACCGTATGAAGCGGAACCGCAGCCAGGGGCCGGCACCGTCGACACTGGCCGCCTCGAGGATGTCCAGCGGCAGGCTCTTGAGAGCGGCCAGGTACAGGATGACGTCCTCGCCGAAGAACTGCCACACGCCAAAAGTGAGGACCATGAGCAGTGCCAGCGAGGGGTTGGACGTGAAGTCGGCTTCCTGTAGGCCGACCAGGTTGAGCATTCGGTTGACGAAACCGAACTGGGGGGCGAAGAGATCTCCCCAAATAAGCGCCGTGGCCACGCCGGGAAGGACAAGCGGGATGATGAACGGGGCCCGCAGGCGGTCCAGCCCGGGCAGCTTCACGTCGAGCAGGAGAGCGACGCCGAGGCCCAAGCCCACCGTCAGCACCACGAACCCGATGGTGAAAACCGCCGTCACCTGGAGAGCGTGGGTACCGCCTTGTTGCAGGGCGTTGCCGTAATTTTGCAGCCCCACGAAGGAAAGGTGGGTGGCGAACACGCCACCCCCGAAAAGGCTGCGATAGGCGAGCATGCCCAGCGGCACGAGGGAGAAGAGCGCCGTGAGGCCGACGGCGGGGGCGACAAAGAGGTAGGGAAGGGCGAGGGGGCGCCGCACGGCGCCCCCTCTCCTACCATTTGATGACCTGGGTACGATCCGGCGGGCCCTCCCGGAGCGCACTGAGCCCGGCGAACCGGCGCGGGCCGTCTGCGTACCGGTAGTGGCCACGGCCACTAGCCGCCGTTCGAGGCCAGAGCCTGGTCCGCCTCCTTAGCGGCGGCCGCCAGAGCCTGCGAAGGCGTCTCCTTGCCGGCGATGGCAGCGTTGATGGCGGTCCACAGGGCGGTCGAGACAGCCGTGTAGGCCGGCGTTATGGGCCGGACCTGGCCGAACTTCTCCTCGCTGGAGAAGACGCCGTACCAGGGCTTGGCTTCGGCCTGCTTCAACAGCGGCTGGCTCAGCTGGGCCGGGCTCGACGGCAGCCCACCGGACGTCTCGGCCAGGTAGGCCGCCTCCTTCGGACTGGCCAGGAACTTGATGAAGGCCACACCGGCCTTGTCCTGCGCGCTCGTGGTGTTGAACAGCGCCGAAACCAGGATGCCGATGTTGGTCGACGGGCCCTTGGTCCCGGCCGGGTACGGAGCGACGCCATAATCGAGGCTCTTGGGGATGTCGCCCTCCAGCCACGAGCCGTCGGTGATCATGGCCACGGCGTTGGAAACGAACGCGGACGGGGCGTCATAGTTACCACCCGTCTGGTAGCTGGCGGTGGGGGCGGCTTTCTCGCTGCGCACCAGGTTGACCCAAGTAGAGAGGGCCTGGACGCCGGCCGCACTGTCGAAGGCGGACTTGGACTGGTTGGCGTTGAGCAGGCTGCCGCCGTCGCCCCACAGCACCGGCTCCCAGTCGTAGGAGATCCACTCGGCGTCGCCGGTGGGCACGTAGAAGCCCCAGCGCTTGGCCGACGGGTCCGTGAGCTTGACGGCGTCGGTCTGGAGCTGGGCCCACGTGCTGGGCNNGACAGGGCGATGTCGCCCTCTTCGGCCAGCGCCATGCCCAATTGCTCGCCGCGGTAGAACAGCGACGCCTTGATGCCGGGATAGAGGGCGTTGGTGAGGTCGGTGAGGTCGTTGTTGAGCGGCAGAAGCTTGCCGCTCTGCTCGAGAAGGGGCAGGTCGGACGGGTTCTGGTCGATCAAGACGGTCGGGTAGGTACCGCTCTTCACGGCCGCGATTACCTTGGGCAGGTACTCGTCCGACTGGGCGATGTACGCGCCCTGGGCCTTGTAGCCGGGATTAGCGGCGTCGAACTGGCTGTCGAGAGTGGCGATCTCGCTCGCCGTCCAGGCGCTCGTCCAGTAGGTGAAGGAAACGGGCGACGATGCGCTGGCCGAACTCGAAACCGCGCCAACGCCGATAAGGGACCCGGCGGCCAGGGCAGACAGCGCCGTGGCTCCGAGCTTGTTACGGGCTTTAGGGCCCATGATGACCTCCTAAAAACAAACAAAGATGATGGGAACACTTATATTTACTTGGTTTGCCACTCATATGCAAGTCGTCGTGCGCAAGTCGTCCAGCTGCTCCGCTATGTCTATCGCGAACGGGGCCCATCGCGAACGGGGCCCATCGCGAATAGGTGGCGGGGGCCACAGCGTCCGGAGGCTCCATGGCCGGGTGGGAGCGCCGGCAGTCCCGGCGCCTGGGGGCATTCAAGATAACGGCGTCGAGAAAGCTGAAGTCCCGGCGCATCTCGAGGTCGTCGAGACTACCCCAGAACGCGGCCAGGTCGCGCCAGCACGGGGCCGCGAACGACCCTCCGATGAGCTTGACCGACTCCGACGCGCAGAGGTTGGCGAACCGGAGCCGCTGGGCGACGGGCCATCCGGCCAGAGAAGCATAGATGAACCCGGCATCGAAGACATCGCCCGCTCCCGTGGTGTCCCGGGCCTCGACCGCCACTGCCGGCGCCCTGGTGGCCGAACCCGAGCCGGGCTCCACGGCCAGGGAGCCGGCGCCCCCGTCCTTGACGACGACGAGCCCTCCGCCACTGGCCAGCTTGGCCGCCGCTTCGTCGAGACTGTCGCAGCGGGTGCAGGCCATCGCCTCAGCCGCGTTGGGCATGAACACGTCGACCGCCGCCAGCGCCTCCACGAGCCCCGACGAGGCCAACTCGTCGTCCCAGGCGACGTCGGCGAAAACGAGCGGTGCGTAGCGGTGCAGGCCGGAGAGCCATTGCGGATCGGCGCCGGCCAGCGACACGACGATGGCGTCGGCGCGATAGCCATCGGGCAAGAGGCTCCCGACCGCCACCGGGGGGACCTCATCGTAGGTGACCATCTCGCGTTCGCCGGCGATGGCCACCGAACTGGTGACCGGGGTGCACCAGCCCCCCACCTGGACCGAATAAGTCAGGTCGACGCCCTCGTCCAGGAGCGAGCACCACAGATAGTGCCCGAAGGCGTCATCAGCGAACACGGCCGAAAGAGCGACGTCGAGGCCCAGCCGGGCCAGGGCGACGGCGACGTTCGCCACCCCGCCGGGGGAGATCCCGAGATAGGCGGCATGCACCTCGGTACCGGGGCGAGGCGGAGCGGACAGGCCCGAGAACACCAGGTCGAAGCAAACCGGCCCTACGACATGCACCCGTTGGGGGCATCGCCCCGCACCGGCTTGAGTTCCCAACGCCTCACAAGGGCACTGTCCGGCGTCAGGGCTCGCAGATGTGCTCACGTGGTCTCCACCCCCATCCTATAGCAGGGGGTGGTGCCAGCTAGCCGGTACCGCTACAACCAACCCGGAAGGTCACCGGGCGGGAGCAAACACGCTGCCACACACCTCGGTGGCCCACCCCGACGCCTCGAGGTAGCGCTCCTCCCAGCCCAGCACGTCGGCCAGGACATGGCCGAGCGCGCCGGTATGACCACGCAGAGCGTCCTCGAGTTCGGCCGTTAGGGACAGGCCGTCGATGATCTCGGGTAGGGCCGTCTTCAGCAGCAGCTCGAGCGCCGACAACAAGCCGACGGTGTAGGCCGAATCGGCCAGACGGGGCTCTAGCTCCCCGGCCATGAGCTCGCTCATGCGGGCCCGGGTCATGGCCAGGTTGAGCCGCTCGTCCGAACCCTCGTGGGTGCCGGCCAGGACCATGAGCGTCACCCAGGTGCGCAGCCGGCGGGCACCGAGCGACACCACGGCGTCGCGGACCGAACCGAGGCGCGGGTAGAGGCCCCGGGCCGCACCGGCGCCGGCCGCCCGCAGGAAGCGGTAACTCAGGGCGGCATCGGTCTGGACGATGTCCTCGATCCGCCGGGCCGAGGTACTAGGCCCGGCGAGCTCCTCCATGATGCGCAGGCACGTGGCCTGGCTCGGGCACAGGGCCTCGCCCTCGACCACCTCGGGCCGGCCCAGCAGGTAACCCTCGAACAGGTCAAAGCCGAGCTTCTGGCACAGATCTAGCTGCTCGCGGGTCTCGATCTTCTCGGCCAGCAGTTCGACGCCGAACTTCGAGTTGTGGTGGACCGCGTTCAACAGCTGCGTCGGCGTCAGCGTCAACACGTCGAGCTTGATTATGGAGACCAGCTCGAGCAGCGGGTCATCGTCGTCGTCCCACACGTAGTGGTCCAGGGCCAGTGCGAAGCCGTTCTGCACCAGATGGCGGCAGCCGGCCACGACCTCCGGGGTGCGGGCCACATCCTGGACGATCTCGATCACCGTCTGGCGCGCCGGCAAAGGGAACTCGATCTCGCCCACCAGGAAGGCCCGGGGCGCCTTGACGAAGACCTGCTTGTCGCCTACCAGGTCGCCCAAGCCGACGTCGAGGCCGGCCCGCACTAAGACGTCGGCGGTCATGGCGACGCCGTCGGCCATTTGGGACTTCGGGCCCCGGAAGAGCAGTTCGTAGCCCCTGATGCCGAGATGGGCGCCGAAAATCGGCTGGCGCCCCACCATGAACCGGCTCATCCGGTCCTTCCGGCCGGGGATTGCGCTGCCGGCCTGCGCGACGCCGTCCGCATAACTTGTGACTCCTCTGGGGGATCTCGTGGATCCCCGCTAAGCAGGCATATCGGCAGTTCCCCGTGATTGCTTGAACCGTAACCGTCATCCGGGAACCGACTGTCCCAGCAGGACGGTACCGTTTGCCACATGAGCGAGGCCGTCACAGGTGTCCCCTGCGCCTACTGCGGCAGCCGCCACGCCCGCGCCGCCGATGTGCGCGACTGCTGGGAGCGTTCGCTGAGCCACGAGGCCTCCCCCGCCCCCGGCCCCGAGCGGATGGGCCCGGGGGCGGGGCCCGGGGGCGGCCTGGAGGCCGGGCCCCTCGCCACCATGGCGGCCGGGCCTGTGCTGGGCCGGAGCGTACTGGTGGCCCCGGGCCAGGAGCCACCGGCGGCGTGGGGGCACTGCCAGAGGGCCGCCAGCGGCATCGGCGAGCTCGAGCAGGCGTGGCGGGAGCGGACGCCGCTCGTGATCGAGGTGGAGGACCAGCCGCCTGCCGACGAGGTCGAGCGCGCCGCCGTGTGGTCGCTGACCCCTTCCTTCAGCTTTCCCGGCGAGCGGCGGGCTCATGCGATGTTCGCCAATGCCGTCGACGCCCGCCGCGGTGTAGCCAGGTGGTCTTTGGGGCAAGAGGCGGTCCGCCTGGGCGCCACCGCCGGCGGCCCCGCGGACGTGGTGCTGGGCGACGGGACACCGGCCTTTTGCGATGGCGGGCCGCGCGAGTGGCGCAGTGCGATCGACGGCGCCGCGGTGGTCCCCCGGCTGGCCCTGCTGGCCGGCTCGCTGGTCCCCTTCGGCGCCAACCACACCGATGCCGCCTTGGCACCTGACCAGCTGGCGGCCGTCGTCCACCCCGGCGGGGCGGCCCGCATCATTGCGCCGGCCGGCTCGGGCAAGACGCGGGTGCTGACCGAACGCGCCCGCCACCTGCTACGGCGGTGGCACCTGCCCGGAAGAGCCATGACGCTCGTCGCCTACAACAAGAGAGCGGCAGACGAGATGAAGGAACGCACACCCGACCTCCCGGACCTGCAAGTGCGGACTCTGAACGCCCTCGGCCTCTCGCTGGTGACCAAATCGGCCCCCGTCACCACCATCGACGAGAGCGAGGTGCGCTCGCTCCTCGACACCCTGGTCGACTTGCCGCACCGGGCCAATACGGACCCGGCCGTGGCGTGGATCGAAGCCCTATCGGCCGTGCGGCTGGGGCTGCAGGCTCCAGCCCAGGTGGAGGCCGAGTACGGCGGCGACGTGGACGGCCTGGCGGAAATGTTCGAGCGCTACCGGCGCCTACTGGCCGCACGGCAGCTGGTCGATTTCGACGAGCAAGTGTACAGAGCCATCGAAGTGCTGCTCACCGACCCTGCCGCCCGCCGCTCGGCCCGCTCTGCCTGCCAGGCCCTGCTGGTCGACGAGTTCCAGGACCTCACCCCGGCCCACCTCCTGCTCATACGGCTGCTGGCCGGCCCCGAAGGCGCCGTCTTCGGGGTAGGCGACGACGACCAGACGATCTACGGCTACTCGGGGGCGTCACCCGAATGGTTGATCGACTTCCGCCGCTTCTTCCCCACGGCCGGCGAACACCCGCTCCACGTCAACTACCGGTGCCCGGTCAGCGTCGTCGATGCGGCCCGTACCCTGCTCACGCACAACCGCAACCGGGTCCCAAAACGCATAGTGGCCGCGCCTGGTCGAGCCCTGGACGGACATGAGCTCGAAGTGGTGGCGAGCGACGACCCCCTCTCCGCCACCGTCGAGCGCGTCGCCGGTCTCATAGCAGACGGGGCCGCGCCCGCAGACGTCGCCGTCCTGACCCGGGTCAACGCCTCCCTGGCGCCAGTGCAGGTAGCCCTCGTGCACCGCCGTATCCCTGTCCGCCCCGCGGTGGACGTGTCCTACCTGTCCCGCGGCGGCGTACAGGCAGCGCTGGCGTGGCTGCGCCTGGCCGTGTCCCCGCCCGAACGGCTGGCGGGCGCGGACGTGTCGCTGGCGGCTCGCCGGCCGTCGCGGGCACTGTCACCCAAAGTGCTCGAGTGGATGAGCGAGCAGTCCGGCGTGAGCAGGCTGGAGCGGCTGGCGGGGCGGTTGAGCGAACGTGATGGCGACAAGATCACCGGCTTCATCTCGGACTTGAAGACGGTGCGCCGGCGCGCCGCGGCCGGCCCGACGGCGGCCGTGCTGCGGGCAGTGCGCGACGACATCGGCCTCGACCGGGCCATGGAACTACTGGAGGGCTCACGCCGGCGCCTGGACCGCTCGGCCCAGACCGACGACCTGGACGCCCTGTTGGCGCTGGCCGCCCTGCACCCCGAGGCGGAAGGGTTCGAGGACTGGCTCCGTCAGTCGTTGCGCCATCCCGGCTCGACCGACGGCGTGGTGCTGTCCACGGTCCACCGGGTGAAGGGCCGGGAATGGCCCCACGTGGTGCTCCACGAGGTGTCGGCCGGCCTCTTCCCGCACCGCTTGGCCGTAGATGTCGAAGAGGAGCGCAGGGTCTTTCATGTGGGCCTGACGCGCGGCTCGGCCTCGGTCCATGTTATGGCCGGTGACCCGACCTCACCCTTCGTGGCCGAGTTGAGCGAGGAGTGGACCACGGCCCGCCGGCCCCTCCGGCCCCCGCCGGGCCGTGGCGCCCTGTCCCCGTCGCCGGCCCCACCCTCGCCTCCGCCCCGGCGCCAGCCGGGCCGGGCCGGCACCCGCCCGGGTGTTGCGAAGTTGGAGCGCGCCGCCAAAGGGGAGCCATTGCCCCCCGAAGTCGTGGAACGCGTCCGGCAGGCGTTGCGGGCATGGCGCTCACAGCGGGCCACCAGCGAACACAAACCGCCTTACGTGTACCTGCACGATCGGACGCTCGAGGCGCTGGCCAGTTTGGCCCCTTCGACCATGGCCGAGCTTGCGAATGTCGACGGGATCGGCCCGGGCAAGCTCGAGTCCTACGGAGACGAGTTGCTGGCCCTCATCGCGGCGGCGCGAAGATATTGAGAAATGTGCCTACGACCGGCGCCTCGTTGAACAACGTCGCAACGAGGCTCCCCGGGGGTAGCCTTCCCCCAGGGAAAGGGGGTTGACATGGCCGACAAGTCTCCCCGCAAGACCGCTTCCAAGAAGTCGGGCAAGACGATCAAAGAGAAGCGTCAAGCCAAGAAGGAAAAGCAGCAAACCCACAAGCCGCTCGTGGGCTCGTAGTTCGTCGCTCAACCTCTTCATAAACCCCGTTTGACCGCCGGCCCCGGTGCGTAGGTTTGTTTTGACGCGAAACCTGGTGCGCTACGGGTCTCTGGTGGGCGCGGTCGGCCTCCTGGGCGCGGCAGGCGGCGGCGGAGCGGCAACGGCGGTCCCTCATTACCCCGGTACGGGCGGGCTCGGTACAAGCAGGCCCGCGACAAGTCGGACCGTGGCGGCGACGGCGCCGGCCGGCGCGGGCGGCGCGCCGGGTGGGGAGGTCGTCCCGGATCTGGCGCGTCCTTGTGGGACGTTGACGGGCCGGCCGGTGGTGCACGAGGTCCTGCTGATATGGGAGGAGAACCACGGTTACAGCTCGGTTATCGGCAACCCCGCCGCCCCCGAGCTCAACCGCCTGGCCACCAAGTGCGGGCTGGCGACCCGGTATGACGCACTGACTCACCCATCTCTGCCCAACTACATGGAAATGACCTCCGCGCAGTCGTTTGCCTCCTCACCCTGGGACACCGATTGCGGCCCGGGAGGAAGTTGCGCCACCGCGGTCCCGTCGGTGTTCTCCGAGCTCGACGCGGCCGGCCGGCAATGGCGGTCCTACGTGGAGGCGATGGGAAGCAATTGCGGCCTGGCTAGTTACGGCGAGTACGGGACGAAGCACAACCCGGCCGTGTACTACACCAACATCAGGCGCGAATGTGGCACCTGGGACCAGCCCCTGGGCGCGACGGCAAGTGGGCCTTTGCACCAGGCCCTGGCCTCGGGGCCCTCCGTGGGCCTGACCACGGTCACCCCGGACCTCCAAGACGACATGCATGACGGCACCGTGGCCCAGGCTGATAACTGGGTCGCCGGTTGGTTGCCGCAGATCCTGGCCAGCCCCGCCTACCGCTCGGGCCGCCTGGCCGTGCTGATCGTCTGGGACGAGGGAGAGGGCTCGGGCAACGTCCCGTCCCACGTACCGCTCATCGTCATGTCCGCCTCCACGCCGGCGGGTACACGCTCGGCCATGGCCTTCGACGACTACTCGGTGCTGAGGACCGTCTGCCAGCTCAACGGCGTGCCGGACCTCGGGAGGGCCTCGGCGGCGTCACTGCTGGGCCCGTTCCATCTGTGAGGCCCGTTCCATCTGTGACGAGCGTTCCACCTGTGAGGCGCCGGTGTAACGGGGCCGCTATTCGAGCCCTTCCACGAACTCCCTGACGATGTCCTCGCACACGAGACAGCCGGGCGGGCACTCCAGTCTCGCCTCGCCGAGCTTCTCGTTGGCTTCCTTCTGCTTCGTAGGCATGACGCCCACGATAAAGAGGTCGGGGCAGGGGCGCTCTAAGGTTGGTCCCAGCGTGAGGCGCCCGCCACGGACGGCCCACCATGCGTTCGGGCTTTACGCCGCTCCCCCATCGGGGACCTCCTGATCTGCCCGAAGTCGCCGGCCGTCGCCTTGGTTCCGGTCCCTGCGGCCGTAGCCCGCCACCCGCGGCGCCGGCAGAAACGCAGGGACTGGTAAGTTTGCTCCACTTTGTTGTCAAGCCGGCGAGCCGTCCCGTCAGGGCGGTCTGCCAGGTGACCGGGACAACCATGAGGACGGGCAGGTTGGCAGTCATGACTCGCTCCAGGTACCGGACCGCCCGTTACGTGACAGGTGCGGCGGTGATCCTCACGACGTCCTTCGTCGCCCAGCCTCTCACGGCCGTGAGGGCCGCCACCCCGTCACCGGTGGCCCGCTCCGCCGCGAAGCAGGCCTCGCAAAACGTCATACTGATGCTCAAGCGGGCCTGTCCCGTTGCGGCCAGGACTTCCGCCGGTGCCGCCTGCCCGGCCCAGGCACCTGTCCTGGCCGAGCTGAAGGCGGACGGGGCGACCGTCCTGGCCACCACCACCTTGGTGGATTCCATAACCGCCGCGGTCAGCCCCTCCGTGGCCCGGTCCCTGGGTCGCTCGGCCTCGATTTCGGAGGTCGTCCCCGACGCCACGGTCAGCCCTGCGCCCGGCGCCCCGACGGGCGCGACGGGGAGCCCAGCTGCGCCCACCAAACCGGCGCTGGTGGCGCACCAGGTGGCCCCGCCCGCCCAGTTGTGCGGCACCCGGTCGGCCCCCGAGCTGGATCCTGAAGCGCTACAGGAAATCCACGCCGATCAGGCGCAGGCTATGGGCTTCGACGGATCCGGGGTGACGGTGGCCCTGCTGGCCGACGGGCTCCAGGCCACCAACGCCGACTTGTTGCGCAACCGCGCCTACGGGCCGACGGGAGCGCCCGTGATCACCCACTACCAGGATTTCAGCGGCGACGGTACGGCGGCCAAGACCGACGGGGCGGAGGCGTTCGGCGATGCCAGTTCGATCGCCGCCCAGGGCAACGAGGTCTACAACCTCTCCCAGTACGTGAACCCCGGGATGGCATCGCTCCTCCCTCAGAGCGGGTGCTGGACCAGGATCGTGGGCGCCGCCCCCGGTACCTCTTTACTGGTCCTGAAGGTCCTCGGTGACGGCTCCGCCGCCGGTACCGACTCGGGCATCGTCCAAGCCGTCCAGTACGCCGTGCAACACGGGGCCAAAGTCATAAACGAGTCGTTCGGCTCGGAGGACTTCCCCGACACGGGCCTGGACGTCGTGCGTGCCGCCGATGACGCCGCCGTCGCGGCCGGCGTCACAGTAGTGGTGTCCAGCGGTGACGCCGGTCCTACCAGCACCATCGGCTCGCCCGCCTCTGACCCCGACGTCATCAGCGTGGGCGCCACGACCTCGTTCCGCACTTATGCACAGTCCAACTACGGTGGCTTCTACAACCCCGTCGTCGGCAATGGCAGCTGGGTCGTCAACAACATCTCGTCGCTGTCGTCGGGCGGTTACAACCAGTCCGGCGGCACCGTCGACCTCGTGGCCCCGGGCGACTTGAACTGGGCGCTCTGCTCGACCGATTACAAGCTCTACACGGGCTGCGCCGACGGTTACGGCGGCAGAGACATCGGGGTGCAGGAGTTCGGCGGGACCAGCGAGGCATCGCCCCTGGCGGCAGCGGCGGCGGCGGACGTGGTCCAGGCGTACGCCCACGCCCACGCAGGTACCGACCCGGCACCGGCGCTGGTCAAGCAGATCCTGTGCAGCACGGCCACCGACATCGGTGCTCCCGCGGCGCAACAGGGGGCGGGGCTCCTCAACATCGCCGGGGCGGTGAAACTGGCCGAGTCACTGCCCACCTCGACCACGCCCAGCACGACCACGACGACGAGCACGAGCACGACGACGAGCACGAGCACGACNNACGAGCGGCGGGCAGGTGGCCCGGCCGGCTGAAGGCGCCGCCGTCCCCACCGCGGCCTCGGGCAGCCTCCTCGTCAGCCCCAACCAATTCGATGTGGTGGGCCAAGCCGGGGCCGTCACAGTCGAACACCTCTCGCTCACCAATGCCGGCCCGGCCCCGACCCGGGTGCACCTCTCAACCCGGGCGCTGACCCACAAGGTCTACGACACCGGGGCCCATCAGTTCACCATGGACCCGAGCAAACCCACGACCAACACGGGGGCGTTCCCCATCTGGAGCGCCGTGACCGAGGTGTACCAGGCCGAGACCTTCACAGTCCCGGCTTCGAGCAACTCCCGCCTCATCTTCTCGGCTGACTACCAGGACACCCGTCAGACGTCGCTCCTGCACGTNNGCGCTCTTCGAGCCTGACGGCGCCTATGCCGCCTATTCGGACCCTCAAGGGCTGGCCGACTACAGCGAAGTCGAGGTGGCGGGCCCACCCGCCGGCCAGTGGACAGCGCTGTTGTTCACGGAGCAAAACGGCGCCACCAAGGGAGGCAAGGGGACCAAGGGCACGGTGCAGTGGGACGCCAGCATCTGGCGTTATGCACCCGCCGCCGCCGTCCACCCCTCGTCGTTGACGATCGGCCCCGGCCAAACGGCTACGGCGACGATGTCGGTCACTGGCCCGCGACTGGCGGGCGACACGGACGAGTCGATCGTCGTGTCGGCCCCCGCGGAGCAGACCACGGTCCCGGTCACCGTCAGGACCATGGTCCCGGTGGGTGCCAGAGGCGGCCTCTTCCAAGGCGTGCTCACGGGCGGCAACGGCCGGGGCGGCTCGGCGGCCCAGACAAATACGTACTTCTTCCAGGTCCCGGCGGGCGAGGCAGAACTCGCCGCCAGCGTGGCCCTGCACAGCGACCCGGGCGAGGCCCTGGTCGGGTACCTGGTGGACCCGGAGGGCCAGACGGCGGGTTACTCGAGCAACTACACCGTCGTGCCCAAAACCGGCTCCCGGCTGGTAGCAGGATCGACCCGCTACCTAGAGATGTACCACGTGGCGCCGCAGGCCGGCCAGTGGGAACTCGTCCTGGAGTGGGAGAACCCGGTTACAGGCAACGAGCTGACCGAGCCGTTCTCGGGGGCTATACGGTTCAACCAGGTCGAGGCCTTCTCGCTCCTGCCGACATCCACTTCGACGCTGCTGCTCAAGAGCCATACGGCCTATTTCGAGGTCGCCCTGGCCAACACGGGGGTGGCCCCTGAGGCTTACTTCGTCGACCCCAGGCTGGACCAGACCACCACCATCACGCTGAAAAACCTCAACCCCGGCACCAGCGCCAGCCGGCTCCACCTTCCCCCCCGCCTCGGGCAGACCTTCCCGCTGGGCACGCCGCTGTACCTGGTGCCCGCGGGCACGACCCAGCTGAACGCCAGCCTGTCGCGCCTGGCCGGGACGGGACGAGTGTCGCTCGCCATATCCCCTCTCAACGGGGACCCTGCCGTCTCCCCCGGCATCCCCCAGACCGGTGTCACCGCCGCGAGTACCCGCACCTCCGGCAGGGTCAGCCTGAGCGAGCCCGAGATCACCCCGGGCCTGTGGGCCCTCGCCCCCGGGGAGGTGGGCCCGTACCCACCGGGAGGCGCCCCCAAAGAGATCGTGGCGGCAAAGGTCACAGCCGTGACCCAGGCCTTCGACCGTACGGTCCGTTTCGGCACCGACGACCTGTGGGAGGTAGGCCTGAAGTTCAACCGCTTCTACTACCTGGCGCCCGGCCAGAGCGTGGTGACGGCGGTGAGCATCACTCCCACGGCGGCTGTAGGTACGCAAGTCTCAGGGACGCTCTACGTCGACGACTTCACCCTCGAGAGCTTCGTAGGCATCCGGGGGGTGCTGCCGGACTCCGACGAGGTGGCGGCGCTGCCTTACTCGTACACCGTCGGGCGGTGCTTCGGCTGCCTGGTGCCGGTCAAGAGGCGCTACTGAGCAATACCTTGAACTTCAACCCGTAGCGCCGTGCGCCGCCGTGCCTCTCCTTTACCGGCGCGGGTCGAGGACGTATTTGACACCCCGGCCGGCGCGCGACGCGTTGAAGGCGTGCTCCCACTCCTGCAGTGGTAGCACCTCGCTGATAAGCGGTGCGAGCTCTACGTTTTTTTGCCAGATGAGGCGCATCGCGGTGTTCCAGGACTCCGCAGTGCTGGCAAAGCCCGAACGGATGGCGAACTCGTGGAAACACACCAGGTCGAGGCGAATGGTGATGTCCGCGCCGCGCAGGCCGACCAGGACGAAGGCTCCCCCCCGCCGGAGCACGTCGAACCCGTACCGGGCCCCCGGCTCACTGCCCGAGCATTCGATGACGACGTCCACGTTTGGCCCGGCCGGAGTGGGTGCTCCCCCGGCACCTACCACCTCCACCTCGAACCCGAGCTCGGTGGCGATGCCGAGCCGCACCTCGTCGGCCTCGGTCCCTCGCACCGTAACCGTCCCCCCGCACGCCCGGGCGACCTGAGCCGCCAGTAGGCCCATGGCTCCCGGGCCGATCACGAGGACAGCATCGCCGGCCTCGACTACGGCGGGATCCATCATCGAGTTGCAAACGCAAGCCAGCGGTTCCGACAATGTGGCGGGCGCGTCACCGACCCAGTCGGGCACCTCGTGCAGGTTGATGTCCGGCACGACGACCCAGGGCGCCATCCCACCGTCGACGTGGGTGCCGAGCGATTTGCGCTCGAGGCACAAGTTACGCCGCCCGCCCCGGCAGTAGCGGCACCGCCCGCAGGTCGAATAGTAGGTCTCGACTGCCACCCGCTTGCCCAGCCACTCCGGCTCGACCCCTTCCCCCAAGCCGGCGACCACCCCACATATCTCGTGGCCGATGGTGACGGGCGGGACGCTGTGGTACTCGCCCGCCCAAATGTGCAAGTCGGTGCCACAGATCCCCGTGCCTGCCACCTCGAGCAAGACCTCCCCCGGACCGGGGTACTTTCTTGACCGTTCACTGAGAGCGACGTGCCCGCGCCCGGCCTCGAGCTTGGTCACTCCGATCATCGTCTCAGCACTGACTGTCATGGCGAACCCTCCTTGGCCCCGAGCCTGGATGATGGCCGGCGCCGTACCGTGGGCGCCGGGCCGCTTTGATCACGTTTGCACCTGGCCCGCGGTAAGGGCCGCAAGGACGGGGCGAAAACCGGCAAACCTCCGGCCGGCATGGGCACGTCCGAACCGGATCTCGTACATGGCGACGGCGATAATCAGGATGGACCCCTGTAGGACCCACTGCCAGTACTGGACGATGGCCAGGAGGTTGAGGACATTGCTGAGCATCGCCAGCACCAGGGCACCCATCATCGCGCCCCAGACGGTCCCCTCGCCGCCAGCCAGGCTGGCACCGCCCAAGACGGCGGCCGTTATGCTCGCCAGCTGGTACGACCCACCGACCAAAGGGTCCCCCGTACCGGTGCGGGCGGCGATAAACAATCCGCCCAGCATGGCCAGCAGCGCCGCGGCCACGTACGCCGCGAACTTGGTGCGCCCCGCCGGCACACCGGCCAGGCGCGCCCCCGACTCATCGGCACCCACGGCCCGGGCCCGCACTCCGAAGCGCGACCGGTCCACATAGACGGCCAGCACGGCCAGCAACACCAGCACCACGAGCGCGGCTGCGGGCACGAAGCTCCAGTCCGTGTCGGCGATCGACTGGAACGACTGCGGGATGAAACCGCCTGGCACGGCCCGGATATACAGCGCCATGCCGGCCAGGAAGAAGGTCATGCCGAGTGTCGCCAGGAAGGGGGGCAGCCGGAAGCGCACCACCATGATGGCGTTCGCGGCTCCGATGGCGACGGCCGCCACGATGCACACGAGCACCGCAACCAGGACGCCTCCGTTTTTCGCCTGCATGAGCACCGAAGCGATTACGGTCGCCATGGTCACGGTCTGACCCACGGAAAGGTCGATCCCGGCCGTCAGGATCACCAGGACCTGGCCGGTGGCGGTCAGGAGGAGGGGGACGGCTTGGAGCAACAGGTAGCCCACGTTGGTGCGCGTGGCGAAGTTGGGCACAAAAGTGACGCTGAAGACGATCGCCAGCACTAACAGGATGAAGGGACCGATAACACGCTTCTTGCTCACTCGGGCTCCTCCCCGTCGCTGTGCCCGCCTCCGTCACTTTGCCCGCCTCCGGCACTTTGCCCGCCTCCGGCACCGTTGCCGTCACCGTCAATTTGCCCCGTAATGGCTGCCAGCACGTCCGCCTGGCGGCGCTGGGCGCGGGGGAATACCCCGACTCGCCTGCCTTTGTAAAACGCGTAGATCGTATCGGCGATGCCCATCGCCTCCGCCAGGTCGCTCGTCGCGATCAACACGCCTCGGCGTCCGTCGGCGAACTCGCGCAGGAGCCGGTAGATGTCGGCCCGGGCACCGACGTCGACGCCCGCCGTGGGGTCGAGCAGCACCAGGAGCTCACTGTCGACGGCGAGCCAGCGGCCGAGCGCGAGTTTTTGCTGGTTCCCGCCGCTCAACGACTTCGCCTTGGCGCTCGCGGACCGGCAACGGATGGATAGCGCCCTGATCAGGTCCTGCGCTCGAG
>PMLI01000363.1 GCA_003158835.1 Acidimicrobiaceae bacterium | reverse complement strand
ATCTTCATGAGGGTGCTCTTGCCGGCCCCGTTCTCGCCGAAAAGGGTGTGCACCTCGCCGGCGCGGACGTCAAAGTCGATGTTGTCGTTGGCGAGCACCCCGGGGAAGCGCTTGGTGATCCCGCGCATTTCCAGCAGCGCGGTCACCTCCCCTGCTCCCCCGAGGTGTTCAGCATTGTCAGCTTCCTTCGCTATTAGTTCCGAATTGGTAGTTCCGAATTGGCACTATCAGGACCAACGTGGCGCGCTACTGGGCAACGGTGAGCGTACCGTCAACGATCTCGGAGATAACCTTCTTAGCAGCAGCCTTCACGTTCGCCGGAAGTGGGTACTTCGGGTTGAACGCGATCTTCTCTCCGTTGTTGCCCAGCGAGATCGTGTAGGTGGCACCGCCGAGCTTCCCGGCCCTGATGCCGGTGATGATCTGCTCGAGCACGGGGGCCCAGTTGTAGATCTGAGAGGACACGACCTCCGAAGGCGCCAACGACGCTTGGCTCCACTGCGTCCCAAACCATGCGACCTTGTCGGCCTTGGCGATCCCGATGGCACCGACAACAGACTGCGAGCTGCCGGTCAGGACATCGGCCCCGTCGGCGACGTAGGCCTTGGCCGCGCTCGCCATCAGACTGACGTCACTGAACGAGCCGGTGAACGAAACGTGCACCGTCGCCTTCGGGTCCTGTGCGAGCACCCCGGCCTTGAAGCCGTCAACGTAGAGCTGCGCGTCGCCGACGTCGATCGGGCCGATGACCCCGATCACGTGGCTCTTGCTCAACATGCCGGCCATGTAGCCCTGCACGTAGCCGCCCTCGTTGGAGTTGGCTTGGTAGGCATAGATGTTCGGCTGACGGAACGTTGAGCCGGCCGTGCCCCAGGCGAAGGAGACCTTGCGGAACTTGGGAGCCAGTGCCTGCAAAATGCTGCCGTACTGCGAGCCGTGGGCGATCACGAGATTGTAGCCCGAGGCCGCGTACTGGCGGATCAGGTTGGCCGCGTCCGACACCACGTACTCGTTATCGGAGATAGATATCTGCAGGTGGTACGACGTCTTCAGTGAATCGAGGGCCGCCACCATCGACTGGGTGAAGGCCAGGTCGTTCACGGCGCTCGGCGCCACGAGAGCAACCTTCAGCGTCGTGGTGGGGCTGACAGCGCCGGCGGGGGCGACACTTGTGGGCACGGTCGTCACGAGCGCCGATGCGGCGGCCAGAGTCACCAGGCCCCGCAACCATATTGATTTTGTTCTCATTTCATCCTCCTTATCGGTGGGAAGGGAGCGGAGCTCTCTCCCCGTTCGGCAGTGCTTCCTCTTCTGAGGTCGACGAGGGGCGATTAGGTCAGGCTCCCCTCACATAGGGCTTCCCGAGCGCGGCGGGCTGCTTGAAACGGCCCGCCAGCGCCACGAGGGCCAGTACGGTGATCACGGCCGGTGCGGTAGCGGCCAGGTCGGCGGCGGAGGTGGGAATGATCCCGAGAGACTTCCACTGCAGGACAACAGCCGTCACGACGCCGTAGAGAAGGGACCCGGTCATGACGCCGGCCGGTCGCCAGGCGCCGAAGTACACCAGCGCCACGGCAATGAAGCCTGCGCTCTGGGTGAGGTTCTCCTGGAAGATGCCGTCCAGGAGCAGCAACGTCGCCCCCGCCAGGCCGGCCATGGTGCAGCCCAGGACCACCGTGACGTAGCGGGTACGCGTCACGCTTATCCCGACGCTGTCGGCCGCGGCCGGGTTCTCGCCCACGGCGAGAACCTTGGTCCCGAAATTGGTGTGGTACAGGACGAACGCCAGCGCCGGGACGAGGACGAACGCGAGGTAGATGAGAAGGTTCTGTTGAAAGAACATGCGGCCCACGGCGGGGATCTTGGACAGCAGAGGTATGTTCACTGCGGGCAGCGGGTTGACGGGCAGGGGGGTCCCGACGAACCTCACGAAGAGCAGGTCGCTCAGCCCCAGACCGAATATGTAGACACCGATCCCGCTGATGCCCTGCTGGGCCCGGAGCGTAACGCTCATAAAGGCGGTGATGAGGCCCAGGACGGCACCGACGCCGATGCCCACGAGGATCCCGAGCAGGTCGCTCCCGGTTTGGAGCGCGACGTAGTAGCAGCTGAAAGCACCCATCAGCATGATGCCGTCGACGCCCAGGTTCAAGACCCCGCTGCGCTGGCCGAGGGTCTCACCCAGGGCGGCCAGTAAGAAGGGTGTCGCATACTGGATGGCCGAGGCGATGGTCGCCGTTAGGATGGCGTACGTGAAAAAGGCGCTCATGGGCGCGCCCTCACCAACTTGATAAGCAACGAGCGCCCCGCGCTGGCGGGGACGCCCTCCTTTTCCTGCCCGAGGCGCTGGGCCTCCTCCTGGATGCGGGAACGTACACGCAGGTAGTCGATCGAAACCACGAAGATGACGACCAACCCTTCAATGGTGGTGACGAGGTCGGTCGGCACCCCGATGACCCCCTGCATGGAAGTGCCCCCGACGAGAAGGCCGCCGAAAAGGTAGGCCGACAGGATGCTCCACAGCGGGTTCAGACCGCCGAAGAGGGCGACGACAATGCCATTGAAACCGTCGTTGCCCGTGAAGCCCGTGAGGCTCCCGTCCGTTACCATCCGGTGCGAGATGCTGCCGAAGACCAGTACGGCGCCGGCGATCCCGCAGCATGCGCCGGAGAGCACCATGGCGCTCATGATCGTGCGTTTGACCGGCATGCCGGAGTAGGCAGCGGCATCACGCGACAGGCCGACAGCGCGGATCCGGAAGCCGAACCCGGTGCGCCACAAGAGGAAGTACCCGGCAACGGCGACGGCTACAGCTATGACGACCCCGAGGTTCAACTGCGTCCCGCTCACGATGGTCGGCAGCCACGAGTTCTTGGACAGCAGCCTCGTCTGGGGTATCGAGCCGGTAATGGCGAACGACTGCGCCTTGTTGATCATCGGCCCGGACAGCAGGTAGTTCATAACCTGCACGGCCACCAGGTTGAGCATGATCGTGCTCAGGATTTCGTTCACATTGAAATAGGCCTTGAAGAAGCCGGCGATCCCGGCCCAGATGGCGCCACCGGCGGCGGCCACGACCACCACGAGCGGGATGAGCACGAAGGCGGGCAGGTTGGGCAGGGCCAGGGCGGTAGCCGTGGAGGCCAGTGCCCCCGTGACGATCTGGCCCTCGCCGCCGATGTTCCAGACGCTGGCCCGGACGGCGATGCAGATCCCCACGGCGACCAGAAGGAGGGGGACGGCTTTCTGGGCGGTACTGGCCAACGCGTAGCTGCCCCCGAAGGCCCCCGACAGCAGAGCGTGGTACCCCGTGATCGGGTCCGCCCCAAAAGCGAGTATGAGCAGCGCCCCGATGAGCAGAGCGGCCAACGCCGAGAGGGGTAGCGCCAGCCAGGTCAGGAGCAAGCGCCTCCACGCGGTCGGCCTGGGGGCCCGCAGTGGGCTCCCGACCTGAACGTCTGTGGTCGTCATCGGCCCATCCACGTCCTCTGACTGTGCGAGTTTTCCATACGTTATAGATGGGGGTGGGCCCCCCATAGGGCCAAACGTCCAATCTGATCGTGACGTGTGGATGCCTGGGGCCAGGGCCAAAGGGCGAGCGGGGACGCCAGGAACGGACTGCCACCGGACCGCCCAGACGCCGCCGGCGGGGCACGGCCGGCGGCTACATGAGCCTTTGCTGACCCGAGCGCATGGCGAAGTAGAAGGGGACCGATTGATGGCCCGGGACGTCGGGTACCCCCGGCCGCGGGCCACCGTCAACCGGTGGGCGGAGCCCGATCAGCTCGTCGGGCGACACCGGTGCCCGGTTGAGCTGCCTGCCGGTAGCGTCGCGCAGCGCGGCGACGACCGCCGCCGT
>PMLI01000160.1 GCA_003158835.1 Acidimicrobiaceae bacterium | reverse complement strand
CTCTCGGTGATCTCCAGGGTGAGCTGGCTGAGGGGGCGGAGGCTGGTGCCGATCACCGAGGCGACGAGGTCGACGAACCCGGGCGCCATGAGCTGGTTCGCCGACACGTTGACCGATACGGCCAGGTCGTCGAGCCTGAAATCGTCCCGCCAACGGGCCTGCTGCTCGCACGCCTCCTCGAGCACCCACTGCCCGACGGCCGCCACGAACCCTGCCTTCTCGGCCAGGGGTATGAACACGTCCGGCGCGACTAGGCCGCGGCTAGGGTGTGCCCAACGTAGTAGGGCCTCGACGCCGGTGATGTGCCCGTCACTGGTGGTGACGATCGGCTGGTAGTCGAGGTACAGCTCGTGGCGCGCCAACAGGTCGAGCATGTCGTGTTCGAGGTTGGCCTGGTGGTTGGAGAAGTGCTCGGCGCGCAGGTCGACCACCTCGTGGCGGCGGCCGCCCCCCCGTTTGGCCCGGTACATGGCCATGTCGGCCACGTGCAGGACTTCTTCGGGGTCCTCGATGCCCTGGCCGGCGAAAGAGACGCCGATGCTGGCAGTGATGTCCAGTTCTGCGCCCGACGTCGAGAACGGCCGGTCGAGGGCGGCGTCGAGGCGGACGACGATGGCGTCGGCTTCCGCCGGGGCGATCAGGTCGTCGCAGATGGCGACGTACTCGTCGCCCGAGACCCGCGCCAGGGTGTCACCGGGCCGGAGGACCTCGCTCAGGCGTCGGGCCACTCCGACCAGCAGTTCGTCGCCGACGCGGTGCCCGAAGGTGTCGTTGACGGCCTTGAACCGGTCGAGGTCGATGAAGAACACCCCGGCCAGCAGGCCCGAACGCCGGCCCCGGCGCAAGGCGTGCTCGAGCCGTTCCATGAGCAGGGCCCGGTTCGGCAACCCGGTCAGGGCGTCGTGCAGAGAGAGCTCGTGGGACCGGTGCGAGGCCTCCTTCAAGTCGGCCCGTCCCTCGGCGTTGAGGAGGTACGCGGAGGTGACGTCGGCCAGCGTCTGGGCCGCGGTCATCGACTCGGCGCTGAGCCCACCGGGGGTGTCGCGGTACAGGTCCAGTGCACCTATCCGGCGCTCCGCATGGCGGAGAGGGAACGTGAACACGGCGCTCAGCCCGACCTTCGACGCCCGGGCGACGAACGCCGGGAAGCGGTGCTCGGCCTCCAAATCGGGTACCGAGATGGCCTCGCCGCTGTTGTAGGCGGCCAGGCAGGGCCCCTCGTCCAGCTCGGTTTGCAGTTTCTCGAACTGCAAGGCGGAACCGTTCGACGCCGCAATGTAGCGCGGCTGCACACCGGGTGAGATCAGAGTCACTCCCGCCGCGGTGATGGGCATTATGTCGACGATGCGCTCGACGAGGTGGTCGAGGATGGCCTGGACCGGGAAGTCGGTGACCATCGTGCGAGCGAACTCGCTGAGCACTTCCGACAGCTGGTTATCGCTGGCCACGGGCCCCTCCAGGGAGACGGGTAGAGGCAAACAACAACCACGGGGTCCGGATGGCGGCCACCACCTTACCACTCTGAGGGACCGAGCGACCGCAAAATGGGCGCCAGGGAACTCGCCCCGCCCCGGCACCCGGTTCGGCTCCCCGTCCCCGAGGCGCCGCCGCCGTCAGGAGAGGGTCCCTCCTGGGGCCCTGCCCGCTGGGCTACGTTCGCGGCGTCGGCAAAGTTTGGGGCCTTCGCCCTTCGGCTCCGGAGGCGCCGCTTATCCGGAAAGGAGCTCGACCATGCTCATATCCACCATGAACGACATTCCCGGCTACCAGGTCACCCAGGTCCTGGGGGAGGTTTTCGGCTTGACGGTGAGGAGCCGCAACATCGGGTCCCAGTTCGGGGCCGGCCTCAAGTCCCTGGTCGGTGGCGAGCTGAAGGGGATGACGAAGAACCTGGTCAACAGCCGCTACGAGGTGATCAACCGCATGGCCGAGGACGCCGCCGCCAAAGGCGCCGACGCCGTGCTGGCCATGCGCTTTGACACCTCGGAGATGGGCGGCAACTGGACCGAGATCTGCGCCTACGGGACAGCCGTCAAGGTGGCCGGCCTGCCGGCAGCCGAAGCGGGCAGCTGGCAGGGAGCGGCCGAGGCCGGCTGGCAGGCAGGCCAGTAGGACGGGGCGAGCCGGGCGATGGCTCTCAGTAGCGGTAGTCGGCCGGCTTGTACGGGCCTTCCACCGGGACGCCGATGTAGGCGGCCTGCTTGTCCGTGAGATGCGTGAGCCGGGCGCCGAGCTTGGCCAGGTGCAGACGGGCCACTCTCTCGTCCAGGTGGCGCGGCAGCACGTGGACGCCCACGGGGTAGGCGGCGGTGTTGTTGAACAGCTCGATCTGGGCCAGGACCTGGTTGGTGAAACTGGTCGACATCACAAAGCTCGGGTGGCCTGTGGCGCAGCCCAGGTTTACCAGTCGGCCCTCGGCCAGGATGATGACCGAATGGCCGTCGGCGAACTCCCACGAGTCGACCTGGGGCTTGACGTTATGCTGGGAAATTCCGGGGTGGCGCGCCAGGCCGGCCATGTCGATCTCATTGTTGAAATGGCCGATATTGCAGACGATGGAATTGTGCTTCATCGCCGCCATGTGCTCGGCCATTATGATGTCGCGGTTGCCGGTGGCGGTGACGAAAATGTCCGCCTTGTCCGCCCAGTCGTCGAGCGTCACCACCTCGTGGCCGTCCATCGCGGCCTGAAGCGCGCAAATCGG
>PMLI01000083.1 GCA_003158835.1 Acidimicrobiaceae bacterium | reverse complement strand
TGTTGTTCCAGTCGTGGCGGCCACCGGACTTGTACACGGCCAGCATGTTGGAGGCGTCGAAGTAGTCCATGCCGTAGGAGATGAAGCCCATCTCGATCTCGGTCTCGGGCAGGTTTTCCATCTTCTTGTAGAACGTCGGGTTGTCCATTTCCTGCAGCAGCAGCGTGCTGTTGCCGCCGAAGAGGACCTCGTTCCAGCCCTGGGCCAGAGCCTGCACGACAGACCCGGTGGTGACGGGGCCGATGGCGCCCACGGCGGCGGGGTAGCTGAAGGTGACTTCGGGGAACCCCTTGCCCCCCGGGAACCCGGCCTCGGCCAGGAGCTTTTGGGCCATCTTCGGGTTGTAGTTGGTGTACTTCTTCAGCGGCTGGTCGATGGCGAAGGGGTAGCCGCTCATCAGGTACCCGTAGGCCGGGGTAGCCAGCGGGGCCAGCAGGGCGCTGATGATGGAGTCGCGGTCGCAGGCGTGGGCGAACGCCTGGCGCACCTTCAAGTTGTTGAACGGCTTGGCCTTGGTCTTGAAGAAGACGTAGTAGACGCGGAAGTCGACCGGGTTGAGGTACGGCGTCAGCTTGTTGATCTTCGGGGATTGCTTGGCGATGGCCAGGTCGGTCTTGGACAGGGAGATGTCCGAGTTGTAGTCGACGGCGCCCGTTTCCAGGAACGGCAGGTAGTCGGCGCCGGAGATCTTGGCGACCTGGTACTGGATGGGCGATCCGAACCCGGCGTTGTACTTCGGGTTGGGCTCGAGCACCACGCTGGTCGTCGGGTTGAACGACTTGAGGAGGTAGGGGCCCATGGAGATGACAGTGGCCGGGTTGGTGTTGTACAGGCCATTGCCGTACTTGGCCAGGCCTGCCGCCGACAGCGGCATCGAGTAGAGCATGGCGTAGGGGATGAAGGCGACCGGCCCGTCGGTGGTGACGACGAAGGTGTACTTGTCCTTGCCCACGCCGACGCCGATGGAATTTACCGGGGCCTTTCCGGCCACCGCCTCGGTGTAGTTCTTGATGACGCCCGACCAGTACCAGACAAAGTCCCAGGCGTGCTTGGGGTCGGCCGAGTAGCGCAACGTCTCTACGAAGTCGTTGGCGGTGACCTCGTTGCCGTCGCTCCACATGATCCCCGGCCTGATGTAGAACTCCCAGGTCGTGGTCGAGGTCTGCTTCCAGCTGTGGGCGACACCCGGCACGATCTGGTAGGCGCTGTTGATGCGCACCAGCGGCGTCGAGAAGTTGTCGGCCAGCGGAGCCCGGGCGTAGACGCTCTCGTAGAAGTCGAAACACTTGTAGACGGCACCGACCGGGTTACGGTAGTCGACGAAGAACTGGTCCGCCGCCGGTGCCATGTTGGCGAAGGTTGGCGCCCCGGCCGGGCTCAGTGTTTGCCTGCTCGACGCCGGCCCCAGCAGTTCACGAGCGATTTCGGCCCGCCTCGCCACCGACAGCGCGAGCGCACTTGCCCCGCCTGCCAGCATGAACTGCCGGCGATTGAGGTCCGGCAATATCCCGGCCCGCTCAGTCGCTTTGGCGCTCTGGTCGGATGGTCCCAATTCGGCCATTTTGGCCCCCCTTTGTTCATTGGTCTGATGATTCTGCCACCTTCGGCGGTGGAGGAGCAATCACGCCCTCCGGGTGCCGACCTCGTCAAGCAGATCCCACGCCGCTCCGATGATTGTCGACGTACCGATGCCGAAATGGCGGTAGAGGTCGTCGATCTCGCCGCACTGGCCGAAGTCGTTCACGCCCAGGCAAGCGATCGGAGCCGGATTGATGGTCCCGACAAAGGACAGTGTGTGCGGGTGCCCGTCCAGTACGGCGACAACCGGAGCCGCCCGTTCTACAGGAAAGAGCGCCCCCAGGGCCCCCCATGGCCCGTCGTCCAGGCCCCGCCGGGCCTGGACGGCACGAAAGACCAGGTCGGCCGAGGTCAGGCAGATGACGTCGCACGCCACTCCGTCCGCCTCGAGCGTCGCGGCCGCGGCCAGGACCTCGGGCATGACCGCGCCCATGCCCACCAGGCAGACCATCGGCGGCCCCTCGCACTGGCGCAGCCGGTAGCCGCCGGCCAACACCGCCCGCCGGCGCTCGTCCCGCCCTTCCCGGTCTTCGGGCAGAGCGGCGAGGGCCTGGTCGATGGGCCGGGAGCTCAGCCGAAAATATGCCGAAGTGCCTTCGGTCGAGCCGAGACGGCCCAGGGCGTGCAGCATGGCCCACTCCAGGTCCTGGACGAAGGCGGGTTCCCAGGCCGTGCAACGCGGTTGCTCGAGGCCGACCGACGGCGTGATGATCGACTGGTGGGCCCCGCCCTCGGGAGCCAGGGTGACGCCTGACGGCGTGCCGACCAGGATGGACTGGCCCCCGGCATAGATGCCGAACGACCAGGGCTCGAGGGCACGCGTTATGAACGGGTCGTAAAGCGTCCCGATCGGCAGCAACGGCTCCCCGTCGCGCCACCACGTGAGGCCGAGCTCGGAGAGAAGGCCCACCAGGTTGACCTCGGCGATGCCGAGCTCGATGTGCTGGCCCTGGCGGGATTGACGCCAGTGGACGAGGGTGGACCGGTCCCGTTCGAACCAGTCCGGGCGCTCGTCCATGTGCCACATGCCGACCTGGTTGAGCCAGCCACCGAGGTTGGTGGAGGACGCCACATCGGGGCTGACCGTGACGACCCGGGCCGCGACTCGAGGGGCGGCCCGAGAGAGGTCGAGCAAGAACCGCCCGAGGGCTTGCTGGGTCGACTCCGAGCCCCTGTGGGCGGCGCCGAACTCGATGGGCGGGGCGACGACCGGGGCTCGGGGCGCCGGCTCGGGACGGGCCAGGCGCCGGGCGGCGGCGGCGCAGGCCTCACCCTCGGGGCTGTCAGGCGCGAAGTTGGCCCAGGGTAGATCCGGGTCGGCCCCGAGGTCGAGGCCGAACCGGCGCCACTGCTCGACGGTCAGGAGGGCGGAGTGGTTGCCCGGGTGGCCCTCCGTAGGCAGGCGCCAGGCTTTGATCGTGTAGGCCAGGACCACCGACGGCCGGTCGGTCACCCGGTCTGCTGCCCCGAAGGCCTCCACCAGGTCACCGAGATCGTGGCCGCCGAGGTTCCTGAGGCTGGCTGCGACCTCTTCGTCGTCGAGGTGGCCGAGCAGCCGGCTGATGCCCGGACGCTCCGGGCCCGTCCCGGCCACCGCGTCCCGGAGCTCGCCGGCCGGTAGCCGCAACAGGTACTGGTACTCCTCGTTGCTCATGGCGTCGATCCGGCGTTCCAGAAGTTCGCCGCCCTCCAGGGCGAAAAGTTCCCGGAGGCGAGCCCCGTACTTGAGCATGATCGTGTTCCATCCCGCCGCCGCGAACATGTCCCGGATACGGGTGCCGGCCATGCCGGGTACCACCCGGTCGAGCGACTGCCGGTTGAGGTCGACGATCCAGAGGACCTCGTTGAGCCTCGGTACCATCGGGTCGGCCAACGCCTCCCACACCGGTCCCTCATCGAGCTCGGCGTCACCGACAAGAGCGATGTGACGGCCCGCCGGGCCCGGTCCGAAATGTGTCGACACGTAGCGGTGGGCGATGGCGCTCCAGATCGACGCGGTGGCACCGATGCCGACCGACCCGGTGGAGAAATCGACCGGGTCGGGGTCTTTGGTCCGGCTCGGGTAGCTCTGGATCCCGCCGTAGGCACGCAACTCCGTGAGGCACCGCTCATCGAGCCGTCCCAAAACGTAGTTGATGGCGTGCAAGACCGGGGACGCATGCGGTTTGACCGAGACCCGGTCCCCGGCTGAAAGGTGCCGGAGGTACAGAGCCGTCATGATGCTTACCATCGAGGCCGATGAGGCCTGGTGCCCGCCGACTTTCAGGCCGTCGTTCGTGCCGCGGACCTTGTTGGCATGGTGGACCATGCTGACGGCCAGCCACAGGATCCGACGCTGGATGCTCTCGAGCAGCTCCAGCGACTCGCCGAGCGAGCTTTCCTCGGCCCGCACCGGGGCACGTGCGACCATGGAGCGACGATAGCCGGGGCAGCCCAACCCGCATAACATTGTACCGGTACAGCGCCGGCATGACACAACAAATCTTGTGTTTTCAAGCCAATAACAATAGAATGTTGCGATGATGACGGCACTCGGCAGCATAGATGCCATTGACGGGCAGATCCTGCGCTTGCTTCAGGAGAACGCCCGCCGCACCTTCGGCGCCATTGGCCGGGAAGTGGGGCTGTCGGCACCGGCCGTGAAGCGGCGCATCGACCGCCTGGAGGAGGCCGGCGTGATCCGCGGCTACACCGCGCTNNGCAGCACCCGGGTCGACGACATAGAGGAAATCGCACACGACGTGCCCGAGGTGCATGCCATCTTCACAGTGGCCGGCGACCCGGACGCACTCGCCTGGATCCGGGTGAACGACGTGCAAAACCTCAAGCGCGTCATCGACCGGCTGCGTAGCACGGGTAAGGTGACCGGGACGAAGACCCTGATGGTATTGAGCTCTTCGGTCCGCACTCCGGCCTGGTGAACCGGTTCGGCGCTGACTGGCGCCGATCAGTTCGTCTTCGAGTCGTGGGGCTATTTCATCGTCCCGGACGTGCTTTCTTGGGCCCGTAGCGCCGACCGGTTGGAAAACTCGCCCGAGTTCCTTGAGCGCACCACGCCGTGCGCCGGGCGCTCATGGGCGAGTTCTCCCGCCCCAACGCCCCCTACGGGGCCAATTACGACCCGCCCCCGTTCCTGTTCTGGCCCAGATCACCCGTCCTGGCCCAGTTCACCACTCGCAGAAAGCGGACTTCGAGCCGGCCAGGTAGTCCCGGACGCCGACCGCCAGACGTTCGTAGTCGGACGGGCGGTTATATACGTAGGCAGAAAGCCGGATTGCCCCCCGGCCGTTCCAGCAGCCGACCGCCATCTCGACCCCGAGGGTCACCATGTGCTCCTGTAGCGCCTGGGCCTGCTCGCGGGTGTCGGCCTGCCCGGGCGGCAGCCGGACGAGGGCCAGGCTGAGGCCGGCGTCGTGGTGCAGTTCGCTCGACGGCACGCCCAGGGCCTCGGCCACGGTGGCCTGTGCCCACAAGACCAAGGCCTCGTTGTGGGCGCGCACCCGGTCCCAGCCCAAGGACCCGAGGAGATCGAGCGTGATGGGCGCGGCCAGCCAGGCCGAGAGGTCGTCTGTGCCGATCCGCTCGAACGACGTCGGGTAACCGTCCATCTCGCCCCATGACACGATGAGCGGGACCATCCGTTCCCGCCACTGCGGGGCCACCCACAGGGCGCCGGTGCCTGGCGGCGTGCACGCCCACTTGTGAAGGTTGCCCACCCAGAAATCGGCACCGATGTTCGGGACATCGAGGGGCAACATGCCCGGGGCGTGGGCGCCGTCGACCAGGACGGCTGCGCCGAAGCGATGGCCGACGGCCGCCACCGCCGCGATCGGGAACCGGCGGGCCGTGGGCGAAGTCACCTGGTCCACGACCACGAGGCCGGTGCGTTCCGAGCAGTGCTCGGCGAAGATGGCCACGATCTCCTCGTCCGTGCTGTCGATGGGGACGTCGGCTACTACCCGGGTGGCGCCGGTGCGGGTGCACAACCGGTCGAGCGCGGTGGACACGGCGCCGTAGATGTGGTTGGTCGATACCACCTCGGCGCCCGGCTCGAGCGCCAAGTTCTGCACGACGGCCGAGACGCCGGAGCTGACGTTGGTGACGAAGGCGACCTCCTCGGGACCGGCTCCGACAAATCGGGCCACCTCGCCCCGAGCCTCGGTCACCAGGCCCGGGCTCTCGCGATAGAACCAGCGCTGGGGATGGGCCGCCATCCGGGCCCGGAACTCGTTTTGAGCCGCCAGCACGGGGCCGGGCACGGCGCCGTAGGAGCCGTGGTTGCAGTGTGCTACGGCCGGATCGAGGATCCACAGGCGCCGCACATCCTGCCAGTCGTCGCCCCAAATCGGGTTAGCGTTCTTCGGCACTGTGCCCTCCTTGCTCCTCGTCTCGACCAGGTCGCGCCCGCTGCGCGCTCGGCCTGCCCTGCGCACTGTAACCGCTCCGCCTGGCCTCGGGCAGGTCCGACGCGGCCCCGGCGAAGCCCGGGCGGTGGCGGTGTGGGAGTAGGTTGCGTCCATGATCCCGACCGCGGCCGGCGCCTGTGGCACGGGAAGCCCGATCTCTACCGCGCCCTCCAAAGCTGATTGCTGGCGTTGCTGGCCCCAGCGCCCTCGCGGGCCGGGGCGTTGAGATTGGTGCCCCCGCGGCTGCGAGCCGACCGTGAGAGGCTCTCGGTGACGATCACCTCAGAGCGCGCCACGAAGGAGACGCTATGAATTCGCGAGACCGGGTACTGGCGGCATTGAACCACATAGAGACCGACCGGGTGCCGATTGACCTGGGCGGGCACCGATCGTCGGGCATTTCGGCGCTGGCTTACCCAGGGCTCAGGGCGTACCTTGGTTTCGCGCCCAGGCCGGTCCGGGTTTACGACATCGTGCAACAGCTGGCCGTCCTGGACGACGACGTTCTCGACCGCTTCGGCGTGGACGTCATCGAGATGGGACGGGGGTTCGCTCTGGACGGCTCTGACTGGGCCGACTGGACGCTCCCGGATGGTTCGCCGTGCCAGGTGCCCATCTGGACGGCGCCGGAACGCGCCGACCATGGCTGGGTGATGCGCTCGGCGACGGGCCGGGTCATGGCCCAGATGCCTGACGGCGCCTTGTACTTCGAGTCCGCCTACTTCCCCTGGGCGGATGACGAGGCGCCCGACCACGCCACCCTGGAAGCGGTCATGTCCGAGTGCATGTGGAACACGGCCGTCCCCCCCGGGCCTTTGGTCGAGGGCCCGGACGGCGACCGCCTGATGGTGGAAGGGGCACGACGCCTGCGCGAACGCACCGACAAGGCGATAGTGGGCTTGTTCGGCGGCAACCTGCTCGAGTGGGGCACGTTCCTCTACCGGAACGACAACTTCCTGGCCCTTCTGGCGGCCGAACCGGCTCGTGCTCACGACCTGCTCGAGCGCTTGACCCAACTGCACCTGGTCAATCTCGAGAAGTACCTCGGGTTGGTAGGGCCCTACATCGACATCGTCCTGTTCGGCGACGACCTCGGGATGCAGACCGGGCCGCAGATCTCGCCCCGGATGTACCGCGAGTTCTTCAAGCCCCGCCACGGCCGCATGTGGCGGCGCGCCAAGGAACTGGCCGACGTCAAGGTCATGTTGCACTCCTGTGGCGACATCAGGCTTCTCCTGCCGGATCTCATCGAGGCCGGTCTCGATGCTGTCAACCCGGTCCAGATCAGCTGCAAGGGCATGGGCGCAGCGGAACTGAAGCGGGAGTTCGGCCGGGACATCACCTTCTGGGGCGGCGGCTGCGACACCCAATGGTTGCTGTCCCATGGCACGCCGCAAGCCATCACAGAGCACGTCCGCCAGCAGGTCGGGGTACTGAGACAGGGGGGCGGTTTCGTCTTCCAGCAGGTGCACAATATCCTGGCCGATGTCCCGCCCCAAAACATCGTGGCGATGCTCGATGCGGCTCGCCCGCAGGAGGCTTACGACCGTGCCTGACATCGACGAACCCGATTGGTACGTGGTCCCGCTCGAGCGCCAGGACCTACGCCTGCGGCAGCGGCGTACCAACTACATCGAGCACGAAACGCACCACCGGACGGCGTTCCGCAGCATTTGGTTGAACGAAGTCGTGCACTGGGTGGCCGGAGTCCTCACATTCAACCAATTCGGCCTACAAGGTCCAGGACGCCCTCCATCCCCTCGTCCCGGTCAGCAAGGCGACGCGGATATGCGTCCCGCCCAGCCAGTACCGCAAGGTTGCACCCGGCCCGANNCGCCATCCATCGTTGAGCCCACTCCCTCGGTGTCATCATCAGGGCTCCTTCCGCTAGGAGCAAATCTCGTCGGTGCGGCGCAGAACCCACCGGTCTAGGCTCGATGAACGCGTCTCCACGACGTTGGTGCGGGTGCGGCGCCGCGTGATGGTCAGGAGGAGTTCTTATGACGATGACATCGAGGGAGCGCATGCTCACCGCCCTGTCGAATGGTCGACCGGACCGCCTGCCCTGCCAGGTCCACGGGTGGATGGACTATTACCTCAACCATTACCTGGACGGGATGGACTGGTGGCAGGCCTGCGAGCGTTTCGGTCTCGACTTCGCCATTTACGTCGAGCCCGAGTACGAGTACGCCGACGAGGACCGCGACAACTGGCGTGTGGAGCACAAGGAGCTGGGGGCCGACGGCGCCGGGAACGCCCGGTGGGCAGAGACGATCACGACGCCGAAAGGGGAGTTGCACCAGGGCGGCGCCATCAACGAGTTCACGCCCTGGACAACTGAGGTCCTGGTGAAGACCCAGCGCGATTTCGAGCTCTGGGACGAGTTTTGCCCGGTACCCGTG
>PMLI01000482.1:285-2676 GCA_003158835.1 Acidimicrobiaceae bacterium | reverse complement strand
CCACCTTCGGGAGCGGCTTCCAGATCGCGGCCCACTCGAGCATTGAGTCGTCGAGCGATGGATCCTGGTCGGCGGTCTCCCAGTACAGCATCGTCTCGTACAGCCGTCGTCCCAACAGGTGGACGCCGACCTCTCGTATCTCGTCGGTGACAAAGCGAAAGACCTCCTCGTCGGGCGCCGTCCAGTCGAAGTCGCCGTCCGGCCCTGCGATGTAGCCGTCAAGTGAGACGCCCATCGAATAGGTCACGCTGCGCATCACTGGTCCTCCTCGGTAACGGGTTCGACAGTACGACGGCCGGACGCCGCAGGGCTCATCGGCGGCTCGCGGGACCCTGAGTTGCGGGCGCGGTCAGCAGATCCCCCGACCTTGGCCTGGGTGGCAGCGGCCAGCGCCGGCGCTGCCTCTGAGCGCGACCGTACCTCCGTTCCCTCGGCCGCTTACGCCGAGATGAACGCCTCCAGCTCGGACGAGCCTTTGCTCGGCATACCTCCGCATCTCCCCTGTGAGCCACAGACCCGAGGACTCCCAGATTGTTCTTTATGCGCTGCCCGAGAACCGCTTACTTTTCAAGAGGAATCCGAGCGTATCGACGGGTAGGCGCTCACCGACCAACGTCCGGACGCGCGGCAGAAGGCCTGACGGGCAGCCCCGTCTGTGCCTGCGAGGGACGTAACGGCCTCCCTCATTGCTCCGAAGGGTGGGGTCGTTTGGCGTTGGTCAGAGTGTCGAAGGCTTGCGCGATAAGTTCGGGAAGTTCGGGGGTGCCGTTGTTCTCGACCCAAGTGAGGACGGCCGTGCTCGCCGCGGCCAAGCACGCCGCGACGGTGACACGGGCCTGAAACTTGTGCTGGGCGTCCCAGTGGCCCGTGCCGAGGGCCTGGAGGATGAGATGCTGGGCGGCCATCTGGTCCGACCACAAGCGTGCCAGCAGCGCGGGGGTGGCGACAATGAGCCTGTTCTGGGCGAGCATGGTGTCGCGGTCGGCGTCGTAGACCTGTCTGAGCCCTTGGAGCAGAGCCGTTTGGATCCGCTGGACGAGGGGCTGTGTGGCCGGCGTCTGTGCGATGAGGCTGGCGATCAGCGGGTCGTGGCCGTCTGAGAGGGCGACGTCCTCCTTGGTGGGGAAGTAGCGAAAGAACGTCATGTGCGAGACACCGGCGGCGGCGGCGACCTGCTCGACGGTGGTGGCGTCGTACCCCTGCTCACTAAACAGGCGCAGCGCGCAGGCCCGGATGCGGCCGCGGGTGGCAGTCTTCTTGCGCTGCCGCCAGTCCTGCTCGGGTTCGCTCACGGCAGTCATCGTCGCGTACCGCTCGCAGGGACGGCGGCCGGCTCCAACGAGGAGGCGCTGACGCAGGCGGCGCGGCCGGGCAGGTACCGCAAGCTAGTGAGCACGGCCAGGGCGGCGACGGCAGCGCAAATGAGCATGACAAGGCTGAGGCCGTGCAGGACTCCCCACACCGGGAGGGCAAGGACGGCGGCCTCGGCGGAGGTCTCGGCGGACCGCTCCAGCTATGCGTGGGCCCCCAGCGTTGGCGGTTGCGACACGCGTCGGCCTGGGCACCGCTCCGGCCAGGGGACGATGTCCGCCGCTACGTCGTGGCGGGACATCGCCACCCCGGCCCCTTCGTGCAGAGGTACCCGCTCCGGGGGCCGCGAGCACAAGGAGACAAAGATGAGCGGTGCGTGGGGAGAAGCAAAAGCGAAGCAAGTCGTCGGTGGCCATCGTCCGCAGCCGAGGCCAACCCTGGCCGACCCCCACGTGGTCTCGGTACTGGAGGCGGCCACCCTGCTGGGGATCAGCAAGGACCTCGCCTACGACCTAGCCCGCCGGGGCGAGCTACCCGGCGCTTTCCAGCTCGGGCGGCGCTGGCGGGTGAGCCTCGTGAAGCTCCGGGCTGCCGTCCACGGGGCCAAGGACGATTGAGCCGAGGAAGCCGGCTAGTTCACGGTCGCGCGCTTCGAGCGCGTGAGCGTAGACCCGCAGCGTTACGGAGGGGTCAGCGTGGCCCAGCCGTCCGGCGACCGTGCGCACGTCGGCGCCNNACTGGTGCGACAAGCCGTCGGGCAGGCACGGCTCGGACCCGTCAGCCGACCGGGACAGGACGAAGGGGTCGTTGACCAGCTCGACGCCGACCCTTCCCGAAAAGCGCTCCTGCTCGCCTCGACGCCGGGCCAGGAAGGCTCCCAAGGCATCGTCGATCGCGATGTCACGGCGCTGGTGGGTCTTGGTTGGCCCCTCGCTCACCTGCCGATCGACGACGGTCAGGGAGCGGGCGATGGCTATCGTCCGTCTCGACCAATTGACGTCGCTCCAGCGCAGCGCGCATAGTTCTCCGCGGCGGGCACCGGTTATCGCCGCCAGCGCAATGGCCATCGCCAGCACGGTG
>PMLI01000482.1:0-279 GCA_003158835.1 Acidimicrobiaceae bacterium | reverse complement strand
GGATTACGGAGTGGTGCTGGTGCACAGTTGAGCTCGCCAGGCCTTTCCGGTGCAGGCTTCCGTAAAAGGCGTCTAGATGCCGTCCCGTGATTTTGTCAATACGCAGGCCGCCGATCGCCGGCTTGATCGTCTTGGTAACGATGCGGCGGTACTCCCGCACCGTATAAGCGGAGCGGTGCGGGGCGATGTCCTCGAGCCACCGGTCGACAAGCTCTCCGAGGGTGCCCACCGGGCCAGTCGCTACTTGCTGGCGCTCGACATCCGCCACCAGCTTGGCGA
>PMLI01000280.1 GCA_003158835.1 Acidimicrobiaceae bacterium | reverse complement strand
AGCACCGGCATGGCGCCGGCGGCGGCGGCGACGGCTTCGTAATAGCGGCGCGGATCGGTAGTGCCGGGAGGCGAAAGGGTAAGGACGGCATCGGCTCCGCCGTCTCGGGCCGCCTCCGTCAGGTGCGTGGCCTGGCGGGCGCAGGCGGCGCCGGTTCCCGCGATCACCGGCACGCCGCTATTGACGGGTACCGCCCGGCGGACGGCGGCCAACAGCTCCGACCTTTCTCCAGGGCTCAGAGCCGCCGCCTCCCCGTTGGTCCCGGCTACGACCACAGCCCTCACGCCGAGCTCGACCAGCTGAGCGGCGAGAGCGGCTGTGGCCGGCGCGTCGAGATCGAGGTCGTCGTCGAACAGCGTCACCAGCGCGACGCCAACCCCTTCGAACAAAGGTCCGGCTGGCACGGGTTTCACTGTAGGGCGTGCTGGCCCGGGCCGCCCACCGTCCCTGCGCCCCGGGCTAGCGGCTAGCGCTCCGGCTCCGACCACGTGCGGGCCTGGCCCGGTGTCGGCCCGTCCAGCGGCCGGTAGTTGACGCCCAGGGCGTCCAGTCGCGCCGTGTGGCGCCTGAGGCGGGGCTCGAACTCTTCCCAACGCCGACCCCGGGGTGACCATGCCACCTCCGCCAGGGCACATACCCGTGGGAAGTACATGTACTCGGCGTGCCGAGCGGTGGTTACGTACTCGGTCCACAGCTGGCACTGCGCGCCGATGACCCGGTGTTGCAGTTCCTCGGGAAAGCCGGCCGGGACGGGCTCGAAGCTGTAGGCGTGCTCCACGCTTATGGAGGGACGTATGGCGAGCGGCTCTTTCGGGTCGTCGGCATAGGCCCAATCGAAATAGGTCCACGGTTCGGGAGCCATGACGATGTCGTGGCCGGCCCTGGCCCCCTGGACAGCGGCCTGGGCCGCGTGGTGCTGTCTCCACGCCATGATCACCGAACCGGGCGGTGCACCGGCATCGAGGACCTCGTCCCAGCCGATCAGGCGCTTGCCCCGGGCCGCAACGACCTTCGACATCTGCGCCGTGAACCAGCTTTGCAGCTGGTGCGCCCCGGACAAACCGAGCATCTGGCACAGCCGCGGCGAGCGCGGGCTCGCTTCCCATTCGGTCGTGGGGCATTCGTCCCCGCCGATATGCACGTAGGGGCCGGGGAAAATGTCCATTATTTCCTCGAGCACTTCGGCGCAGAAGCGGACCGCCGGCTCTTCCAGGTTGAGCACGTGCTCGCTTATCCCCCAGTCCGTGAACACCTCCAGCTGCCTGGTGATGTTGCCGAGCTCAGGGTACGACGCCACCGCCGCTTGCATGTGACCGGGCATGTCTATTTCGGGCACGACGGTGACGAACCGACGCGCCGCATAAGCAACTATTTCGGACAGGTCGTCCTTGGTGTAAAAGCCGCCATGAGGAACACCGTCAAAACGGCCGTCGCCTTGGTGGCCCAGGGGCGACTGGCGCCGCCACGCGCCCACCTGGGTGAGGCGCGGGTAGCGGTCGATCTGAGCGCGCCAGCCCTGGTCGTCGGTCAGGTGGAGATGGAGCACGTTCAGCTTGTGCAGGCCGGCGAGGTCGATCAATTTCAAGATGAAATCTTTGGGGAAAAAATGCCTGGCTACGTCCAGGGCCAGGCCCCTCCATTGGAAGCGGGGAGCATCGTCGATCTCCAACCCCTCCACATGGACCGTCCCGACGGGTCGGGCCGGAGCCGAACGCAGCAGCGCCGGCGGCAGCAATTGGCGTAACGTGCGGGTCCCGTAAAAGGCTCCGGCAGCGGAGGCCGCCACGATGTCGACGCCGCTTTCGGTTACTCGCAGCCGGTAACCCTCGTCCGCCATGGGCTCCGGCCCCACCTGGAGCCTGACCGCCCCATGGGGGCTTTGCGCGCCCGGTCCGGCCCGGTGCACCCGCCATCCGGTGGCCGCCTCCAGCTCGGTGGCGAGCAGAGCGGCGGCACCTTGGCCCGGGCCGTCGGCGGCGATGACCATGCCGTCGGCAAGCGTCGTGCCAGGGCCCACGTTGCGGCTGGTGACGGGTCGGGGGATCAAAGGGTGCCTCCTCGTATTGGTGGACGGCCATCGGTCGTCAAGCCGAAATAGACGGCACCGCCGCCATCGGCGACGTCCACTGGCTCGAAGCCCACTCGCTGGTAGAAGCCCTGGGCCCGAGTGTTGGTCGGCGATACGGCGACGTGGATGCCGCCGGCGCCGGCCTGCGCGGCCGCCCCGGCGAAGGTTTGGACCAGCCGGCGGCCATGACCGGCCCCCTGGTAGGCGGGCAGGACGTCGATGTGAAGGTGGGCCGGGTAGGCGCTCAGCTCGGGCCGGAGCATGCGTTCCGGCTGGTACAGCGTGGCCAGGAGCCATTCGTCCGGGGTGGTCGGGGCCACGGGCGGTCCCGGGTAGGTGTGGGCGAGGCGGGGGAGCCACTCCTGGCGGTACAACCGGACGAAAGCGGCCGTGTCGGCCGTGCCGATCACGTACCCGACCGGCTTATCCCCGTCGTCCAGGACAAAGGACAGGTCCGGCTCCAGGTAGAGATAGGGACCGGCGTAGATGTCCGCCAGCAGCCGTACGTCCTCGAACTTGCCAGTGGCGTCCTCGCCGTTGTCCCCGGTGCGTACGCAGATGTCGTACACGGCGGCCAGGTCGCCCGGCTGGTAGCCGCGGACCGGCACCCCGACCGGGCTCACCCCGGCCCCCCATGGTTGTTGACCGTGGCACCGCGGTCGAGTACCCGCCGCCAAGCCCGGTCAATACCCAGCCGGAGCCCCCCCTCGACGGTGGCCTCCCCGCCCAAGGCGCTCACCCGCAGGTCAGGTGGGGTGGGAAGAAGTAAGCGGAGCTCGGCCGCCACCGCTTCGGCAAATCCGGGCGCAGACCCGATCCCTCCTCCCAGGACCACCAGGTCGGGGTCGGCCACCAGGCTTGCCGCAGCCACTGCCCGTGCCACCAGGCCCGCTTCTTCGGCTACGGCGGCGGCGGCCGTCTTGTCGCCGGCTGCCGCGGCCTCGAAGACCCGCCGGGCGGAAACCCTGCCGCTCATCCCGTGGCGGTGGGCCGCCCTCACCACCCCCGCGGCCGACGCCGCCGCCTCGAGCGTGCCCCGCCGGCGGGCGTCGGAGGCATCGACCGGCCCCTCACCGCCCAGCGGGAGGAAGCCGATCTCACCGGCGAGGCCGTGCGCGCCCTTATGCAGGCGGCCTGCCAGCACGAGGCCCATGCCGATGCCGGTCCCCACCGAGATGGGAACGAAGGTGTCCACCCCCCGGCCATGGCCGTGGTCGCGCTCGGCCAGTGCCGCCAGGTTGATGTCGTTCTCCAGCACCATGTTGGGCCCGAAGGCCCGGCGCATGTCGGTTACCACGCTGGCGTGCCCCCAGCCGGGCAGGCCTCCCGCCAGGATGAGGGCGTCGCGCCGGTGATCGTAGACCCCGGGGCTCCCCACTACCACGTCTGTGACCGCCTCCCGGGAGACTCCCGCCTCCTGCGCCAGCTCGGCCGCCAGACCGATGAGCTCGGACAGCAGGCCACGGCTTCTGGCGGCGTGAACGCTGCGGTGGCCCCGGGATCGCACCGTGCCCCCCAGGTCGGCCAAAGCGCCCCGCACAAACTCCCTGCCCACATCGACGGCGAGCACGAAGCCTGCCTCCGGGTTCACCTCGTACAGCACAGCCGAAGGACCTCGCACACCTCTGCGCCGCCCCGCCAGGCGCACCAGCCCGTCTCGTTCCAGGTTGGCCAGCCCCAAGCCCACCGTCGGCTTCGACAGGCCGCAGACGCGCGTGAGGTCCGCTCTCATCAGGGGCCCGCTCCGCCGCAGGGCGTTGACGAGGCTCTCTTCGTTCATGGCCCGCAGCAGCTGGGGCCGGCCGGCCACGACGCCGCCGGCCTCGACCGGTCCCCCGGTTGCCGCTACCGTGCCGGGCGGGCTCGCCAAAGCACTGTTGATCATGCTGTAACCGTTGATCCCTGGACCTAGATTGCGAATAGGAAGCTTTCCTGTCAAAATAGCGCGAAACGAGCCTGTGGCGTCATGGGGGTGGGGATGGGTGCAGTCCTGGGGATGGACTTCGGGGGCACCAAGATCGCCCTCGCTGTCTGTGCCCTCGACGGGCGCTGTCTCGCTCGGCACGTGCTGGCCACAAGTCCCGATGACGGCGGTGACGCCGTTTTGGGGAGGGGGATTGCCGCCGGCCAGGCCTTGATCGCCGGCGCCGAGCCGCGCCACAAGCTCGCCGCCGTCGGCGTCTCCACGATCGGCGTGCCCAGGCAGGACGGGGTCAAGTTGGCCCCGGCCATCCCGGGCTGGGACCACGTAGCCCTGGCTCGTTCCATTACCGCGGCCTTCGGCGTGCCGGTCCGAGTGGCCACCGACGTGAAGGCGGCGGCCACGGCCGAAGCCCGCTGGGGGGCGCTGGCCGGATCGGACCCGGCCATATACGTCAATCTGGGGACCGGGCTGGCGGTGGCGATCGTGGTACGCGGCCGGGTGCTGGAGGGAGCTCACGGCGCATCGGGGGAGATCGGCTACAACCTGGTCGCCCCCGGCGACGTCGGCTCGGAGATCGGCGCTCGTCCCATGCTCGAGGACACCGTGAGCGGGATGGGCCTGGCTGCCCGCGGTTCCCGGTTCCTCGGGCGCCTGGTCACGGCCGGAGATGTCTTCGACGCGGCCGAGGCCGACCCGGAGATGGATGCGATGATCGGTACCTTGATTGCCGACTTCGCTCCCCACCTCGTCAACCTCGTCATCGCCGTCGACCCGGCCCGGGTCGCCGTGGGCGGTGGGATGGTGCGTTCCTGGGGACGCCTCCAGGGACCGCTCGAGCGGGCGCTCAAGTCCGGGGTGCCCTTTCCCCCCGAACTGGTCCTGGCCGCCTACCCGTTCGATGCCCCGCTCGTCGGCGCCCTGGCACTGGGGGCCGAGGCCGCCGGCGCCCGCCTGGCGCGGGGCCCTGATTTCCCGCAACATAAACCTGAGGCAAGGAGATAATCATGAAAAGACGTTGGTTCCGAATCTCGTTGGTGGGCCCGCTGGTGCTCGCCATGGGCCTGACCGCGGTTTCGACCACCACCACGGCCGGTGCTTCCGTGCGCAACGCGTCCTCTGCGTCGGGCACGCTGACCATCTCCAACGAGTCCGGGGAGCTGTGGCCCTGCTCGTTCAACCCCTACAACCCCGCCGTGTGGGGTGAGTCCGTCGGGTTCGTCTACGAGCCGCTGGTTTTCGTGGACAGCCTGGAGAGCGGTAGGACCACTCCGTGGCTGGCGTCGTCGTTTGCCTGGAGCGGCGGCAACAAGGTCCTTACGTTCACCATCCGCAAGGGCGTCAAATGGAGCGACGGCACGGCCATGACCGCGGCCGACGTGGTGTTCACATTCGACCTCCTCAAGGCCAACCCGGCCTTGGACCTGAACGCGGTGTGGACGGTGCTCAAGTCCGTGGCCCAGAGCGGTGACAACGTGGTGCTCAGCTTCAAGACCACGGCCGTCCCCTACTTCTACTACGTGGCCGACCAGATCGACGTCCTGCCCCAGCACATCTGGGCATCGATCAAAAACCCGGTGACCTACGCCGATGCCTCGCCCGTCGGGACCGGTCCCTATACGGTCAGCCAGTGCAGCGGCCAGAACATCGCCTACAAGTCCAACCCGACCTACTGGCAGCCGGGGCTGCCCAAGGTGAAGACGATCGAGTACCCCGCCTTCACCTCCAACGATCCCGCCAACGAGGAACTGGCGACCGGGGTGGCCCAGCTGGGTGCCCAGTTCATCCCTAACATCAAGGCCTTTTACACCTCCAAGAGCCCCAATTACCACTACTGGTTCCCCCCCATCGCCAACGTCGACCTGTTCATCAACCTCACGGTGGCGCCGCTCAACGACCTGGCCGTGCGCCAGGCCATCGCCTACGGGGTGGACCGCCGGCGGGTCTCCCAGATCGGTGAGTACGGCTACGAGCCTCCGTCCAATCAGGCCGCCATCGTCACCCCCACCTTCGGCTCGTGGTTGGACAGCTCGCTCTTGTCCAAGTACAACTACACCTACAACCCTGCCAAGGCCATGTCGGTGCTCGAGAAAGCCGGTTACAAGAAGGGGCCCGACGGCATCTTCGCCAAGAACGGCAAGGAGCTGTCTTTTTCGATCATAAACATCGGGGGTAACTCCGACTGGGTGGCCTCCGTGCAGGTCGTCCAAAACGAGCTTGCCTCCATCGGCATCAAAATCTCGCCCGACAACCTCTCGGGGACCGACTTCGACAACGATCTCTACACCGGGAAGTACCAGCTCGCCTGGGACAACGAAGTGGGTGGGCCCAGCCCCTATTACGAGCTGCGCCAGCTGCTTTACGGCCCCAATAGTGCGCCCATCGGAAAGCTCGCCGCCACCAACTGGGAGCGGTACTCCAACCCGAGCACCGACAAGCTCATCGGCGAGTACGCGGCCACCACCTCCAGCACCGTGCAGCACAGCATCGTCAACCAGCTCGAGCAAGTGATGCTCTCCGCCGTCCCGGTCATACCGATGACCGAGGAAGTGGACTGGTACCAGTACGACACGGCTGCCTTCTCCGGTTGGGTCACGCCGCAGAACCCTTACGCCCAGCCGGCCATATACATCCTCCCCGACGACGAGGTGCTGCTGCTGCACCTGACGCCCAAGTGAGCTCCGTCCCCCAGAGCCCGGCCAACGGCGCTCGAACGGACGGAAGGTAAGTGAAGTGGGCCCGGACGGCGTAGGCGCGACCTGATGCGTTACGTGCTACGCCGCCTGGGTTTTTTTGTAGCGACCCTGTGGGCCTGCCTCACCATGAATTTCGCCCTGCCCCGGCTGATGCCCGGCAACCCGGCCATCGCCATGATGGTCCGGTTCAAGGGGCGGGTCAACGGCCAGGCCCTCAAAGCTCTCGAGATCGCTTTCGGCGTCAACAACGGCGAGAGCGTCATCAGGCAGTACTTCGCCTACCTGGGCAACACGTTTACCGGGCACTTCGGTGTGTCGCTCACCTTCTTCCCCGACCAGGTCTCGCGCGTGGTCTCCTCGGCTCTTCCCTGGACCATCGGGCTGGTGGGGATCACCACGGTGCTGGCGTTCATAGCCGGGACACTGGTGGGCATGTTGGCGGCGTGGCGGAGGGGGAGCCTTTTGGACAGCGTTTTTCCGCCCCTCTTCGTGATCGTCTCCGCCTTCCCCTACTTCTTCCTGGCCCTGATGGGGCTCCTGCTCTTCAACGTCACCCTGCATTGGGTACCACTGGGCTTCGGGTACTCGAACACCGATACCCCGGGCCTCACCTGGCACTACATCGGCGACGTGTTGTACCACGCCGTCCTGCCCGCCACCGTGATCCTCGTCACCTCCGTCGGGGGATGGGTGCTCACCATGCGCAACAACATGATCTCCACCCTGTCCGAGGACTACGTGCGCATGGCCCGGGCCAAGGGGCTGTCGCCGGCGCGGATCATGTTCGCCTACGCCGGCCGCAACGCCATATTGCCCAACCTCACCGGCTTCGCCATGTCGCTCGGCTTC
>PMLI01000587.1 GCA_003158835.1 Acidimicrobiaceae bacterium | reverse complement strand
CCTCAGCAAGGACGAGGTGCGCGACCTGCCTGCGGTGGAGGTCGACGAACCGGAGTGACCAGCCCCAAGTCGTAGCCGCATCTGTCCTCCGGGCCGCAGCCGGGGCAGGACAGGCCCGCCTAGAGGCCGCCTGTGGCGAAAAGGGCAATGGCCCCGGCTGCCATCAAGGCGGTTGCTGTCCAGCCTATGGCCCGGGCCACCTTGCCATTTACGTTTTCGCCCATTATCTGCCGGTCGGACGACACCAGCATGACAACCACAAGGAAGGGTGCGGCCACTATGCCGTTGACTACGGCCACGAACACGAGCAGCGCCATCGGGTTGACGGACAGCAGGCTGAGCGCCATGCCGCCCATGGTCCCGAGGCCGACTAACCCATAGAAGACGGGGGCGTGGGTGAAGGACCTGGAAAACCCCGTCGGCTTGCCCAGGAGCCCCGCCATACCTGCCGATCCGGCACCGGCCAGGACGGGGATGGCCAGCAGCCCTGCCCCGATGAAGCCCAGGGCGAAGATCGTCGAAGCAAAGTGGCCGGCGAAGGGGCGCAGCGCCGACGCAGCTTGAGCGGCTGAGACGATGACCGTGTGGTGGCCATTGGCCCCCAGCGTGGCGGCGGTCGCCACGATTATGCAGAACATGATGGCGTTGGAAAAGGCCATGCCGGTGAAGACGTCAAAGCGGCTGGTGGCAAGCTTGGCGCTGGCGGCCTTGCGGGCCCGCCGTCTCAACGGGACGGCGGCGTCCCCGCCGGCCGTCTCTTCCCGCATGTCTTCGACCCGGTGAATCGTCTGCCAGAAGAACAAGTACGGCGAGATAGTTGTGCCGAGCACGCCCACCAGTAGCGCCACGTAGGCCTTGGACAGTTCCAGATGAGGTACGAGCGTATAGAACACGACCGTGCTCCAAGGGATCTTGATGAAGAACAGTACGGCCACGTAGGCCAGCAGAGCAGCACAGAGGATCTTGAAAACCCGGGCGATGACGAGGAACGAACCGCTAACCAACAGAACGGTGATCGCCGTCCCCGCCAGTAGAGCCCACAGGGCCGCCGGTCCGGCATGCAATAGGTGCATCCCCGCCCCGACCGCAACGAGGTCGGCGGCGATGTTGAGCGCATTGGCCAGGATGAGCACGGCGATGAGCGCCCCGATGCCCAGGCGCCAAGGCCGGCCGAAGCGCACGTAGATGAGCTCGCCCAAGCCCTTCCCCGTGGCGAGGGCCGTACGGTCGCAGATCTCCTGAACGCCGTACATGAGCGGGAAGGTGATGAGCGCCACCCACAACATCCCGAAGCCGAAGCGCGCTCCGGACTGAGCGTAAGTGGCGATCCCGGAAGGGTCGTCGTCGGAAGCACCCGTTATGAGGCCCGGTCCGAGCGCCCGAAGGTACAAGCGCCACACCGGCGGCTTGCGATCGACGAGGTCCACGGTTACAGGCGGAGTGGGCGCGGCGGAGGCTCCGGTCCCGGGCATGTGCGTCAGGTGCCACTCGGTTCGGGCGGTACCCGTGCGGCTTTGGCCCGGCCGTTGGCCGAATTTGGCGCCAGCTTGGCGGCGGCGTCGGTCTGGCGGGTGTGGACGGCAGATGCCAGGGCGATGAGGGCGACCACCACGACGGCGATGAGCCCAACTACCAAGCCGGTCATTTGCGGTCTCCTTCGGCTAACAGGGCGTCTTTGGCCCCGGCCAGGGCGGCCACGTCGCCCGGAGCGACGAGCGGGGGCGGAAGGTCCATGTCGTCGATGGTGTGGACGACGATGCCACCCACCAGGCCCCGTAAGGCGTACTTGTGGTCGGCCGGCACCACATACCACGGCGCCCACGAGGTGGACGTGGCCGTGAGAGCTTCCTCGTACGCAGCCATGTACTCGTCCCAGTGCCCGCGCTCGGCTAGGTCGGCAACGGAGAACTTCCAGTACTTGGTGGGGTCGTCTAGGCGTTCGAGGAACCGCCTCTTTTGTTCCTCCCAGGAGACGTGCAGGAAGATCTTCACGATCCGGGTGCCGTTGCGGTGGAGGTGACGCTCGAAGGCGTTGATATCCTCGTAACGGTCCTGCCACACGGTCTTGGCCGGCTTTTTGCCCGGGACGGCATTTCCCCGGGCCAGCAGCTCAGGGTGTACCCGCACCACCAGGACCTCCTCGTAGTAGGAGCGGTTGAAGATCCCGATCCGCCCGCGCTCGGGGAGCGCCTTGCTGCAGCGCCACAGGAAGTCGTGGCCGAGCTCCTCGGCGGAGGGCTGCTTGAAGGCCTCTACCTGGCAGCCCTGCGGGTTGACCCCCGACATGACGTGCTTTATGGTCCCGTCCTTGCCGGCTGCGTCCATGGCCTGCAGGACGACCAGTAGGGCGTGAGTGCCGTTCGCCCACAACAGTTCCTGGGCTGATGCCAGCTCGTCGACGAAGGACTGGAGGTCCTCCTCGGCCATCTCTTTGCGCTCCTTGGCTTTGGTGACGCCCAACCAGTTGACGGTCGTCGACTTGGTGCTGCGGCTGTCGAGGGCGGCGGGCCGTCCCGGACGGACCGCGAGTTCCTTTATGGTGGCCGTGCTCAGCTTCATGTTTCGCTCTCTTCCTGGTCGATGGTCGGTTTGGTAACCGAGCTAGGCGGCATGCTGGGTACACCACCGGCACCGGCGCCGACCGTCCTTGCCTGGCTCGTCGCCGCCGTTGCGCCTTAGTTGCTGGCCGTAGGCGCAGTCGCGGTTGTCGTGGTAAACGCCGTCAAGGCCGGTGCCGGCATGGAACGGGGCCACCGTCGCGTCGGCTGTTACCGGCTTGCCCTGCACCGGGTCGAGGAGCCGGTACGCCAGCAGCTTCACCCGGTCGGTCACGAGGAACCAGGCCAGCGCATAGCCCCACACGACCAGGGCCCAGCGCAGCCCAAGTGGTGTCATGAGGATCCCGAACACCGCCAGCACCGTGGCTACCGCCTCGGCCCCGAGCACGGCCAGCAGCAAGATGCGCTTGGGGGGGATGGACCAGAACGGGCCCCGGGTGCGGGTGAGGAAGATCGTCAGCGACCCGGCCACCGACAGCATCAGGTACATGAGCGTCTGGAGATGAGCGTGGTCCAGGTGGAAACCGCGGTCGGCCATGAAGAACAGCCCGAACGCAGCGATGGGGCCGATGAGCCCGAGCACAGTTGCCATCCCGAGCACAAGGCGCATGTTCCAGCGCTCGGGCTGGTCCTTGTAGTGCACGTTGTCGTAGGCGATGGACAGGATCGAGCCGTCGTTCAGCAACGCCAGCACCACGATCATGATGGCGGTGACGGGGAAGAAGTTGAAGATCAGGATGGCGGCGGTGACGAACACCAGCACCCGCAGCGTCTCGGAGATGCGGTAGATGGCGTAGCTGTTCATCCGCTGGA
>PMLI01000183.1 GCA_003158835.1 Acidimicrobiaceae bacterium | reverse complement strand
CCACCCGGGCCACCGAGCCTGACAGGTTGAAGAAACTGACCACGTCGGGCAGGAACCGCACCGCCACGAACAGCCCCGCCCCCATCCCCAACCACGAGAACACGCGGGCCAGGAAGCCCATCCGCCACCCGCCCAACGCCGCCAGGGCGGCGAAGACGAGGATGCCTACGTCGAACGCGTTCACGACGCCAGAGCCATCAGCCTCGCCCCTGTCAGAAAACCGGTGTGGCCCACCATGCGGTGGTCGGGACGGACGGACGGGCCCTCAATGTGCCAGGAACGCTGCAGGACTTCGATGGTTTCGGCCATGGCGAAGCCGGCCTCGGTGAGCGCCTCACGCAACACCGTCACCTGGGAGATCGACGGTAGGTAGGAAACGATGATGCCTCCCGGCCGCAGGGCGTGGGCGGCGTGCTTGACGGCGCGCCACGGTTCGGGCAAGTCCAGGACCATCCGGTCCAGGCCTGTTTCGCCTATACCCTCGTAGACGTCACGCACCTCGACCTGGTACCGGTCGAGCACGGCTTCGCCCAGGAAACTTCTGACGTTGGCGACCGCCCGCGCCGCGAAGTCAGGGCGCAGCTCGTAGCCGGTGACCTGAGCGCCCGCCCGCAACAGGGTCATCGACAACGCGCCGGAGCCCAGGCCCGCCTCGAGAACGTGGGCGCCCGGGAATATGTCGGCCATGACCAGGATCGGGCCCAGGTCCTTGGGGTAGATCACCTGTGCCCCGCGCGGCATCTTGAGCACCACTTCGGCCAGCGTCGGCCGTACCGCGATGTAGCGGGCGCCGCGGTTCGAGCGGGCCGTGGATCCTTCTTCCTGCCCCAAGATCAAATCGTGGGCGACTATGCCGGCGTGGGTGTGGAACTCGCCCCCTATTTCCAGGACTACGAGGTACCGACGCCCTTTGGAGTCGAAGAGCAGCACCCTCTCACCGGGCTGGAACGGCCGCGGGCCCGAACTCATGGGCTGCTCACAACCTCGCCCATCGGGTTTGCGGCCTCGCCCACCGGGGTACGACGGCGGCGTTGGTCCCCGGCGCGCTCGACCAGCCGGCAAAAAGCACAGATGGGCGCGGTGGTGGGCGCCCCGCACCCCGGGCACGGGTGGAGCCCTTCCCGGTCCTGCTCACCGACGTGGTCAACCAGCGCCGCGGCCCGCTCGAGGAACCCGCTGTAGAAGGCGGCCTTGGTACCGGGCGAACGTTCTTCGATGGTGTCGAGGGCGTCCTTGTAGCCGAGGTGCTTGTTGCCGACCGCCATCGGGCACTCCTCGACCTGGTAGTCGATGCCCCGCAGCACGCAGTAGGCGGCCGTTTCGCGTTCGCTCAGGCGCACCAGGGGCTTGACCTTGCGGGGGAAGCCTTCGCCGGCCGGCAGTACCGGGCGCTGGCGGGCCAGGTAGGCCAGGTCCCAGCGCAGCACGTTGCCGAGCAGCACGGCGGCCTCGTCGTCGAGGTTGTGGCCGGTCGCCACGACGTCGTAACCGCCCTGCAGAGTGACCCGGTCGAAAATGTGCCGCTTGGACAGCCCGCAGGCCGAGCACGGCACCCGGCGGAAGGCAGCCGCCCCGCTGCGCACGTCGAAGCCGTAGTCCGAAGGCAGGTCGACCTCGATCAAGCGGGAACCGCGTCCGGCGGCAAAGCGCCGGGCGTACTCGCCCGAGGGCTCGCTGTACCCGTCGATACCGAGCCCTATGTACAGGCCCTCGGCCCGGTGCCCGAGATCGAGGAGGAGGTCCCACAGGGCCAGGGAGTCCTTGCCCCCGGACACGGCGACAAGTACGCGCTCGCCGGGCGCGATCATCCCGTGCTCGGCGATGACCCTCTCGACCTGGTGGCGGCAGTGGTCGAAGAAGCAGCCCGCACAAAAACCGGCGTTGTGCCGGCGCACATCGACGACGGCCGGCCGGCGGCACACGCGGCACTTCACGCCGCGCCCCCCGAAACAACGGGACGCACTTCCACCTGCGATCCTTCCCCGATCACGGCGTCGCCGGTCACGAGTGTCCCGTCCACTATGACAAGGACCGTCTCGCGTTTGTAGCCGAGCTGGTCGAGTAAGGCAACCACGGCCACAGGGCCGGCGATCTCAACCTCGCGCTTGGGGTTGCGCAGTAGGACCTTCACGCCGCCCATTGTGGCCGCTGCGCTCCCGGTGAGTGATGATGAGCTGCTCGCCCGCGCCCAATTTTTCGGAAAAGACCACTTCAGGCTGCTTCTTCAGCACCCTCAGCCCCAGCTGGGCCAGCAGCGCCACCGCGCCCAGCACAAGCCAAGTGCTCTCCCCGCCCATCACGCCGCGCCGCATGCCTTTGCGTACGGCCCACGACAGCAAGCCCTTCATGCCCTGCTCGCCCTGGCCTAGCCGCGGCGGATCTCTACGACCGTCGACCGCCGCCGGCCGCTGCGCCGGCCCAGCCAGAAGGCGGCCAACGTGAACAGCACCGCCCCGCCCACGGCCGCATACATGAGCAACGGGCGGGCCGACTCGACCTTGCTGTCGACGTCGCCGGCCAGTTCTTGCGCCTGGGCCCGGATGTCGTCGGGCGTGATCCGGCCGCCGGGGCCGCTGCCGGTGACGGCCGCCTTGGTGCCGGGGAGGCCGCGAGGGCTCATCGGCCGGTTCCTTTCACGATCCGGAGCACGCAAAAACCAGCCACGAGCAGGCAGAAGAGCGCGCCCCCCATGTACGGCACCCACGACCAGTCCCCGGACAGATGACCAAAAACGCCGTAAGTAGTGGTCGCCGGAACTGGCTGGGCCGCTCGCGTGAGGGGGGCATAGGCCACCACCGGGCTCCCGCCGCCGCCGAACTCGGTCTGCAACGCCCGCAGGAAGCCGAGGGCCAACAGGACCGTCCCGATCGCCAGCAGCACCGCCCCGGCCAGGCCCTTGCCCAGGGTCTTGGCCTGTTTGACGACGGGGTCGACCGTCTCCTGCTTGGCGTAGGCGACGACGAGATGGACGAGCTCGGAGACGCCGTCCTTCGTGCTGGTTCGGGGGGTGCGACCAGGCATCGCATAGAAGCTAACCGTTCCTCGCCGGGAACGCACATGTCGGCGCACGTGTCGGGGGCCCGGACCGTCCTCAACCGGGCTCGAACTTGGCCAGCGCCGGCGCCCTGGGGTACTCGGCCACGTCCAGGGCGACCTGGTCGGTGAGCCCGGCCGGCGTGTCAGACGGGAGGGGCAGATCGGGCGCCAGGCCGTTGAGCACGGTGGCGAACACCACGGGCGGCGCCAGCGCGGGATTGGCGGCCCCTTGGTGGGCGGTGGCCATGGCCCAGCCCGACAGGGCCTTGACGCCGTCGAGCGTGCCCGTCTTGGCGTGGACCCGCCCCGCCGCCACGGTCCCTCTCAGTTCGTCGATCAGGGTGCCGGACCGGCCCGCCACCGGCAGGTCACGGACCAACAGCCCATCCGGCCCGGCCCGCTCCAGGACGTCGACCAGCAGTGCACACGTCACGCGGTCAGAGCGCGACAGGCCGCTGCCGTCGGCGTTGACGAAGCCCCGCAGTGAGAACCCGTCGCCGGCCAGGTCGGCCCGCACCGCGGCCAGCCCGGCCGCCGTAGAACCGGTCCCCCGCTCCTTCAGGCCGAGCTCCTTGGTGAGCAGCTCCATAGCCGTGTTGTCGCTCTCCCGCAGGATCTCCCCCAGTTCCGCCCCGAGGGGCGGGGACACGACATGGGCCAGCACCGTAGCCCCGAGCGGCGTCGTGCCCGACGTGGGGGCGCCGTCGACCTCGACGCCGGCGGCGCGCAGCCGGAGGGTGAGCAGCCCGGCCGACTGCACCGGCGGTGGGGCGCTGTCCGGCACGGGGGGGCCGGCGGTGGCGAAGCCGTCGTCTATCCCCAGCGCCGACATCTCACCCACGTCCCCCTCCGCGCTGTACTCGGCCGGCCACCCCGCCACCGACCGCACCGAGTCGAACCGGCTCTCGTCGCCCACCACCGAGCCCGTCACTTCGTGCACCCCGGCCGCCTTCAAGGCGCTCACGAGCGTGGTGACGTTGGTGTAAACGGCGCCGCCGTTCGGGATGGAGCGGGCGTAGCCCGGCAGGCGCAGCAAGGGGTCGCCGTCCCCCACCAAGTAGAGGTCGCCGTGCACCACCCCGTGGACGGGCGCAGCGAGGACGTCGAGCGACGTCTTGAAGGTGTAGGACGGGCCCAGCCGGTCGAGCACGGCCGTGGCCGTGAGCAATTTCATGTTGGACGCCGGGAGCACCGCCAGGTCGGGGTGGTCGGCGTAGACGACACGGCCGTCCTGGACGGCCTCGGCACAGCTGCGCGTGGCGGCCACGGGGCCGAGCGCCTTCGGGCCCATCGCCCGGGCCAGAGCGCCGTCCAGGGCCCGCTGCGCCCACAGCGACTGAAGCGTCCGGGGCAAGCGAGCCGGCGAGAGTAACGGCGTGGCCAACAGCGCCTCCGGCGAGGTCCCCGCCCCCCCGCTCCCCGCCCCCCCGCTCCCCGGGCCGGCGGTGCTGGTGCTCGGGCCGACCGTGCTGGTGCTCGGGCCGGAGGCGGCGGGCCACGCCTGGGCCGGTGCCACGCCCACACCCGCCAGCGGGGGCCCGGCCAGCGCCAGCGAAGCGGCCAGGACGCGGGCACGCGTCCCGGGGCGCGGTCCGCTACGGCGCAGGTGCACTCGCAGCACCGTACACTCCAAGCTGAGCTGCGGGCACCCCAAAGTGGGCTCCGGGCATTCCAAAGTGGGCTCCGAACACGGCAACGAGAACTATGGAGGCGAGGAGCCCGAACCCCTGCAGGCCA
>PMLI01000187.1 GCA_003158835.1 Acidimicrobiaceae bacterium | reverse complement strand
CCCAGGACGACGCCCATATATTCTGCGCCCGGGAACAACTAGAGGACGAGCTCGCCAGCCTGCTCGCCTTCGTCCTGCGGTTGTTGCGGCGCTTCGGCCTCACCGATTACCAAGCCGAGCTCTCCACCCGGCCGGAGAAGTACATCGGGTCATTAGAAGAATGGGACCGGGCCACCGAAGCTTTGCGGGGCGCCCTTCACGCCGCCGGCATCGCCTACACGGTCACCGAGGGCGGGGGCTCCTTTTATGCTCCCAAGATCGACGTGCACGTGCGTGACGCCATCGGCCGGCGCTGGCAGGTTTCGACCATACAGGTCGACTTCCAGATGCCCCAGCGCTTCGACATGGAGTACGTGGGCGCCGACAACGGCCGTCACCAGCCCTACATGGTCCACCGGNNTCGAGCACTATGCCGGTGCCTTCCCCCTGTGGTTGTCCCCGGTGCAGGCCCAGGTCCTGCCGGTGCGGGACGGCCATGAGGGCTATGCGGCGGCGGTCGTCCAGCAGTTGCGGGCGGCCGGTTTCCGGGCCGAGACATGGCCGGCCGACGAACCGCTCGGGGCCCGGGTGCGAAGGGCGAAGCTGGAAAAGGTCCCGTACGTGCTCGTGGTGGGCGAGGACGACGTGGCCGCGGGTACGGTCGGGGTCAATACCCGCCAGAGCGAGCGGCCCGAACGGGGCGTACAGGTCGGCCAGCTGATCGAAAGGTTGCGGGCCGAAGTCGATGCCGCCCTGCCCACGGGGGTCGTGGCGACGGGGGCCATGGCGGCGGGGGCCGNNGGCGGCGGGGGAGGGCTGAGCCACGATGGCGGGCCTGGACCGCCTGTGGGCGGGGTGGCGCGCGGAGTTCATCACCGGCTCGGTCGAGGCCGACCGCAGGGACGGCCCCGGCCGTTCCTGCGTGTTCTGCGACATCCTGGCCAGCGGGCTCTCCGACGAGGAAACCCATATCGTGTGGCGCCATCCATCGGGGCTGGTGGTGGCCATGCTCAACGCCTACCCCTATACGAGCGGGCACCTGATGGCCATGCCGACCAGGCACGTCGCCGATATGGAGGACCTGAGCGAGGACGAGTCCACTGACCTGTGGGCCACCATGGCGGCGTCCGTGCGGGCGCTCAAGCAGGCTTACCAGCCCGAAGGGTTAAACGTGGGGGCCAATCTGGGCCGGGCCGCCGGGGCCGGCGTCCCCGGGCATTTTCACATGCACGTCCTGGGCCGCTGGGCGGGGGACACCAACTTCATGACGGCGGTGGCGAACGCCAGGGTGCTGCCCGAGCCGCTGTCCGACAGCGCCGCCAAGGTGCGCGCCGCCTGGCCCGCCGGCTACTAGCTCACCCGGCTCGCCCGGTTATAAGAGACGGGCCCCAGCGGGGCCAAGGTATAATTGGGGCAGGTAAACGTGCCAGGTGGGCCAATGGTGTCCCGATCTGCACCCCACGAGTTGGAAGACAACTGAAAGGCGCAGTCGAAGATGCCCAATGATTTTGGTTCCCGGCCGGGCCTGGACCAGGCGGACCTGGGTCAGGCGGGGCTGTACCGGCCCGAGTTCGAGCATGACGCGTGCGGGGTCGCCTTCATCGCCCACCTCCACGGCCGCCCCAGCCATGCCATGGTCGAGATGGGCCTGGCCGGCCTGTGCCAGCTGGAGCACCGGGGCGCCAAGGGGGCCGACCCGGCCACAGGCGACGGTGCCGGCCTGCTCGTGCAGGTACCCGACCGTTTCCTGCGTTCCCGCTTTGGTGCCGCCCTGCCGGAACCGGGGCATTACGCCACCGGGATCGCCTTTCTGCCCGCCGGCCGCGCCGAAGCGGACGAGGCGAGCGCCCGTTTCGACGCCATAGCCCGGGAGGAGGGCCTCTGGGTCGCGGGATGGCGGGATGTGCCCGTAGAGGCAGGCCTGCCCGGCGCCGCCGCCCGGGCCGTGATGCCCTCCTTCCGCCAGGTCGTGGTGGTGGGGGAGGCGGGCGAGAGCGGCCTGGCGCTGGACCGGCGGGCGTTCGTGGCCCGCAAGCGGGCGGAGCACGAGATCCCCGGCCTCTACTTCGCTTCCCTGTCGGCTCGGACGCTCGTCTATAAGGGGATGCTGACGGCCCCCCAACTGGGCCAGTTCTACCACGACCTCGCCGACCCGCTATTCGAATCGGGCCTGGCCCTGGCGCACGCCCGTTTTTCGACCAACACCTTCCCGAGCTGGCCCCTGGCCCACCCCTATCGCTACGTCGCCCATAACGGGGAGTTCAACACCGTCCAGGGCAACCGCAACTGGATGCGGACACGCGAAGCCATGCTGGTCAGCGACCTGTTCCCGGGGGACCTGGGGCGGGTGTTCCCGATCGTCACCCCGGGCGGCAGCGATTCCATGAGCTTCGACGAGGTGCTGGAGCTGCTCCACCTGAGCGGCCGGTCGCTGCCCCACGCCGTGTTGATGATGGTGCCCGAGGCGTGGGAAAACAAGGACGACCTGTCACCCGCCCGCCGGGCCTTCTACCAGTTCCACGCCTGCCTCATGGAGCCCTGGGACGGGCCCGCCGCCATCGCGTTCACCGACGGCANNGGCGTCCGAGGTGGGCGTGCTCGACCTGCCCCCGTCCAAGGTCGTGCTGCGGGGCCGCATACAGCCAGGGCGCATCTTCCTGGTCGACACCGCGGCGGGGCGCATAGTCGACGACGACGAGATAAAGGACGGCCTGGCCGGCGAGCACCCGTACCAGGAATGGTTGGCGGCCGGGCGCATATACCTCGAGAACCTACCCCTGCGGCGCGCTCTGACCCCGCAGTACTCGCGCCTGGTCGCCTTCCAGCGCCAGTTCGGCTACACGGAGGAGGAGATCCGCCTCGTCTTCGAGCCGATGGTGCGCACGGGGGCCGAGCCGGTGGCGTCGATGGGCGACGACACGCCTCTGGCCGTGCTCTCCCGCCGGCCCCGGCTCTTGTACGACTACTTCAGCCAGTTGTTCGCCCAGGACACCAACCCGC
>PMLI01000388.1 GCA_003158835.1 Acidimicrobiaceae bacterium | reverse complement strand
GGGCTGGCGATGGTCATAGTGCGCCTACTGGCCCGGTCAGCGCCGGCCCGGTCAGCGCCGGGCCGTCGGAGAACAGAGCGCTTGTCCCGTTGGCGAGGCTCTCGAGGCTCGGGGCCATACGCTCCCGCCACAGACCTACGTTCCAGAGCTCTATGCGATTGAGGGCGCCGATCACCATGACGGGCTGGTCCGCCTCCAAGCCGGCGTAGTCCCGAAGGTTGGCGGGTATCGTCAGGCGCCACTGGGCATCGATCTCGACCTCGGCTGACAGGGCGCTCAAAGTGCGGGCGAGGTTCCGCCCCTCACTCCCCCGCCCCTCCATTGCTTCCGCCCGGGACAAGTAGCGGTTGAACTCGTCGTGGGTCCAGACGGCCAGGCACTTGTCCACGTAGCAACTGACGAGCGCCCGCTTGGTGTCAAACTGGGACCGCAGCCGAGCAGGGAGGATGATGCGGCCCTTGGCGTCAAGTGAGTACTCGAAGCTCCCATAGAAGCGCTCCACCTGCCGGCCCCATCCGCTCTAACTCAGGCAGGGGTCCCTCCCCCAGCCTCTACTTTCCTCCACTATAAGCCACTACCCCCCACCAGGCAAGCTGGCAAACCTCTACGCGGCCAGCTGCCGCCACGTGCGAGCGACGACGGGGCCGGCATGGGGCCCTGCGGGGGCCGGTAGGGGCCGGCACGGGGCGGCGAGGGCTTCCGCGACCACGCAAACGCCTGGAACAGTGCCGATTTAGTCTTGGCGGGCGATCTCGTCCCAGCGGGAGACTTGGCTGTGACGTATGGACGTAGAGGCACGTACCGCCCTCCGACGAATTGCGGAGAGGCAGCTGGGCTTGTTCTCGGCCGTACAGGCGGCCCACCTGGGCATAGACCACCACCAGCTCTCTTGGGCTGCTCGTCAAGGCGACCTGCGACGTGTTCGTTACGGCGTGTACGCGATGACGGGCGTGCCGCGATCGGCCTGGGAGAAACTCGTTGCGGCCGCTTTGGCCGCCGGCCCCGGCGCTGCCATCTCGCACTCGAGCGCCGCCGCTGCACACCGCCTTTACGGCGCCGCCTTCGGGCTACCCGAATTGACCCTGCCGCCCGGGTCTCAGCGCCGGATGGCGGCCGTGGTGACGCACCGACGCGTCCTACTGCCGGAGGACATGGTCCAAAAGTACGGCGTACTCGTGACCTCGCCCGCCAGGACGCTCGTGGACATGGCCGGCCGCTTGGAGCCGCTCTTGCTCGAGAAGACCTTGGACGAGGGCCTCATCGAGCGCCGTTTCCGCGTGGCTGACATGTTGGCCTGCCTAGGTCGATCGGCGCCGAACGCGCCGGGCCGGGCGCGCCTCGAACGGCTGCTGGAACTGCGCCGTGAGGCGCCGTGTGCAGACAGCGCGCTGGAAGCGCTCGCCTTCGAGGCACTGAAGCCTCTGGCGCCGTTCCGCACCCATTTCGTAACGGAGATCGGGAGCCGGGTGTATGTCATCGACGTTGCTTGGCCCAGCCAGCGGGTCGGCGCGGAGGTGGTCGGGCGCGCTCACCGGGTCGTTTCCCTCTCCGCCTTCGACCGGGAGAGGCGCAAGCTCAATGTCCTCGGCGCGGCCGGCTGGCAGATCGCCCACCTGACGGCCGCGATGACTGCCGACGAAATGGTTGCCGCCGTAGAAGCGCTGATGATCGTCGGTCGTGCGAGCGGCGGTCGTGCGAGCGGCGGCCCCTATCTCTCGACCGAATTGTGATACACCTGCGAAATAATCGCAGGTGTGTACCAAAACGGCTCCGGCCCGTGTCCGGTATTGCACAAAGCGAGCCCTTTCTGGGGCGGCAACAGCCCTTTTGGGGGCGACAACAGCCCGTTGGGGGCGGCTCAGCTTGACCAGCCTCACCTATTCAAGAAGCGATGTGGTCGACCCCCATTAGGCGTCGGCGGAGCAAGCGGCCTCGATGGCCCGAAGGACCCGCTCCTCGCTGACAGGCACCCTCGTACCGAGCGACTGCGCAAAGAGGCTCACTCGCAGTTCCTCGATCATCCAGCGCACGTCCTCCAGCGCGACCAGGCAGGCGGTGCCCAGCCCTTCCTGGCGAGCGGCGACCATGGCGTCCTCCAGGCGGCGCTGCAGGGCCTGCACGCGCTGAGCGAGCTCGAGGTCCCGACGGGGCGTGGCGGGAAGCTTGTCGAGGCGGCGTTCGAGCGCGGTCAGGTAGCGCTCGACGTCGGGCAGGCGGCCGAGCCCGGCCCTGCTCACGAAGCGGGAACCGCCTAGACGGGCCAGGTGCCGGACGACGTCTTCCAGAGCCGCCCGCAACGCCGGGGCGGATGCGGGCGAAGCGGCCTTGGCCCACATGTCCTCGGTCCGCCGGCCCAGCACGTGAAGTTTGGAAATGATCCGCCCCGCGGTCACGACGCCCTTTCGCGCCGCCGGCTCGATGCCGGCGCGGACGGCGCCAGTCAACGCCTCGAAGCTCTGCGCCCCCCACGCCGGGCCACCCCAGGCGGCAATGGCCTCGTCGAGAGCGGCGGCGAGAACGTCTTCTGCCATCTCCCGCCACGACTTGTAAGGGGGATTGCGCAGCCTACCCAGAGCCAATTTGGTGCGGTTGTCGATGAGGCGTTCGAGCCCGTCGGTGAGCGGGCGGCGGGCCGGCAGGTTCAGCAGCACGAGCCGGCGTGTCCCGGCCGCCATGGCTGCCCTTTGCGATGCTTCATCGAAGAAGACCTGTACCCGCACCGCGTCACCATCGTCCACCAGTGCCGGGTAACCTCTCAGCCGGTAACCGTTCCACTCGGGCTCGAACCGCTTCGGCAGGTCGCCGAAATCCCACGTAGCGGCGCGGCGGCCGGCGGCCAGGGAACTCGAGCGAGCCGACGCCACCTGCAGTACCTGGTGCATTTGGGGCCGGAGCTGGGAAAGGAGGTCTGATGTTTCCTTTCCCCGAGCCAGCACGGCGCCGTCTTCGGCCAGGACGCGAAAAGTCGGGCGCAGGTACCCGGGCACCTTTCCCCAATCGAAATCCCGGGCCGAGATGTGCACGCCGGTCACGGTGCTCATGGCCCGGGCGAGCACTCCGAGCAGCGGACCGTCCGAGGGACCGGCCTTGGCCACAAACTCTCTAGCGCGCTCGGGGATGGGCAGCAGCTGGCGCCGCAGGTCTTTGGGCAGGGAACGCATGAGCGCCACCACCAGCTCCTCACGCAGTCCCGGGACCTGCCATTCGAGCCCTTCCTCGGCGACGCGGTCCAACTGGGCCAAGGCGACGTCGGCGCAGACGCCGTCGTCCTGTGCTTCGGGCTCCCAGTTGTAATGCAGCGGAACGGGGGTATCGTCGGCGACCAACCAGACATCGGGAAAACCGGCCGGGTCGACATCGGCCGGGGCGGGCCCGCTCAGGTCTTCGGGCTCGGCGTCGAACAGGTCGNNCGGGCTCAGCGGCGCGCCGGCGCCGCCACCAGCCCGAGAACGCCCGTCCCGAAGCCAACTCGAGAGGGATGCGGGCGTCGTAGAACTCGAACAAGGCGTCGTCGCCGACTATCAGGTCGTGGCGGCGCGCCCGCGCCAGCGTCGTGCGCACGCGCACCAGGACGTCCCGGTTCCGGGCCACGAAGCTGGGAGCGCCCTCCCAATCGCCGTCGACCAGGGCATCTTGGATGAACATCCGGCGCGACTCCTCCCGGTCGAGGCGGGCGAACTCGAGGCGGCGTCCCACGACAACGGCCAGTCCGTACAGCGTCGCCCGGGCGGAAACGAACGCCTCTGCCCCGACGGGGTCCCATTCCGGCTCGCTGTACGACCATTTCAGCAAGTGGGCGGCAGCCACTTCCACCCATTGCGGCCGCACGGGGGCAACAAAACGCGCCCATAGCCGCCCCGTCTCCACCAGCTCGGCCGCCATGACCCAGCGGGGCGGCGACTTGGCCAGGACCGAACCTGGCCAGATGGCAAAGCGAGCACTACGGGGAGCGG